>CAKUYF010000124.1 GCA_934702115.1 uncultured Eubacteriales bacterium
GTGACGCTTCTACGGGTCAGAATCTTGCATCATTCATTTTCACCCGTCTGAAACAAATCAACGCACCATTCTCCAATCTGTTCAGTCTTTCAACGGGTGGAGCAAGTAATATGGTTGGACGATTTAATGGCCTGTTGCAATGTTTCAAAACACTTGTTCAACAAGAACATGGGACCATTCCTTGTGCCATCAGTCAGGTCTGGTGTCTGGCACACCGTCTCAATTTGGTGATCAGGGATTTCCAGGACGTGAAAAACATCAACTCGGTTTTTGATTTCTGTGATTGGTTTACCGAGAAAAGAAAGGCCGTTACTTACCGAAAGTTTTTGCGAGAAAAATACCAGGAGAGGCGGTTCAAGAAAATCACAAAACCGTCTAAGACGAGGTGGTCTTTTTACAAAGACGTCTTGGAGGGTATTCTCAGTCAACCGGGAGAAGTCGAAGCGTTTTTGAAACAAGACGGCGATTTCATCCGAACGAGGCCTGGATCATTTCATTTGTCTGATGTCTCTGTTCGGACGTCTGTCGACTATTTCTCAAACCGCTTTGTCCTTATGCATTTCAAGTTTGCTCTTTCCACACTCAAAAAAAATTGGTGCCATGAACGACGCTCTACAAGAACAGTACACGCTTTTACCAGAGGTCTGGACATCAATAAATCTTTTGAAACGGTCATTCTGCGACTCTCTCAGTCGAATGAGAAATGGAGATTTCAGAGATTTCGATTTTACCGACTGGGTAAGCCAAGACGAGAAGGATAGCTTCATCGTAATTATTGAGCGTCTCGTTTTCAACATCGACGTGCGATTCCCTTGTCCGAGCACCAGCATCATTTCAAGACAGGCGCGGCACAACATTGATTACCAAAGATGCACAATGGACCGAGGCTTCTTACACAATATCAGAACGCACTGTCCACTGTTTTTGACCGTCGGAATATATCTTTTTCCCGATGAATTTATCAAAGAAAGAAAGGTGAACGAGTTTTTCTTGTCGGGAAACTTTCCAGAAATTCTCAGAATCATGACAGACATCGTCAATCATCAAGAGGCTATCATGGATTGTTGCGTTTCAATTGACAATGGGACAGGATCTGCTGTGATGAAGAGAAAGACAGTGACTTTGTTCGAGGTTTTCAAGATTGTGAATCGCACCAACTATCCATTTCTATGGGATATCACATTGAAGGAAAGAACGATTCTCCCCACGACCGTGAGTTGCGAACAACAGTTCAGTCGACTCAGACACAAACTGCATGAGAACATGAGAAAAGAAACATCATTTGCGTTTCTTTCGATGTCTCAAAAACGAAAGGATTTTTCTTTTAGTTAGGAAATCAAAAAGTAAACCATCAACGAAAGGAAGGGTATGGAAACCCGGGCAGCGGTATATAAAGGACTTGATCTGGTCAAACAATGCAGATGAACCGCGCGACAACACCACTCACTCCCTCCGCCCACACCCCCAGCGCCAGCACCCGCCGCATCATCCCATGTCCACCGGCAGCCCCCGGAGTTCATCGTCTTCTCTCCGCCGCAAAGAGCGCTCGCTCGCCTCCTCTGGAAGCTCCTGTTGCTGAAGACCTTGTCCGAGAGCCTGTCCCCGCGAGCGGATCGAAGACACATCCACGCGAGCCCGCCGAAGACATCTCTGGCAACCCGAAGCCCGCTATGGTCCAGCGTGAGGGAATTGACTTCGTTCTTGTCGTTTTTGGTTTGAATTAACTGGAGTTTCATATTCTAAAGGTCCATGGGAGCTGGTTGGAAATGAAAATGGTTGGAAATGGCGTGCTCCAAATTAAGGAACGATAAATGAAGTTGACATGCGACGCGAATAAAGATAGAACTGAACGATGCCACGTGTCGTCGAAAGGACGGATATGCCACGACGACGTGATGCAATAAAACTATAATGTATTGTAAGATTTGGGACACCTTGTTTGGGTTAATTTCAAAAATACCACTTTCTTTTGTGAAATGTCAGAAAATACCACTTTCTTTTGCAATATGCCAAAAATACCACTCCCTGTGACACGGGTAAAAGACGGGAGATAATTCTGTGCGAAAAGACCTATCCACGGGGACGGAACCCCAGAGAAAACAAAGCAACAGGCCGACATACCATGACAGGCGTTTGCAAAAAAATGTGGCCCGACTTTCCAAAATCAAAGTCAACTCCTCCAGACCACTCTGGAGGTGACAAGAAAAACATCACAGACGATGTTCTGGACATCACAACGGGGGTCACGACACGGTCTTTGAGGGGTGAAGGCGAACATGGCGGGAATGACACGACATGGTCGGTGACCAAAGTCTGTCCGAGGCGTGTCAAGTCGTGTCTGGAGGCCACAAGGAGGGTGTTTGGGGGTTGACGACGGGGTCAAGAACGCATCGCCCCGTTAAGAAAACGGGGACGAACGACTTTGTTGGTTTGTGCCATCTTCAGTGGTTTTATTGTCGGAGCTGAGAATCAAAATTTTGGTGAGAATGAGAACGGACAGAAGACAAGTTTTCGATAATGACATACACTTTGCAATGCCTCGTCGATTCCGTATCTTCTGAG
>CAKUYF010000125.1 GCA_934702115.1 uncultured Eubacteriales bacterium
GGTTATAATGTTGGTTGTAGGGACTATGGGCGATTTTGTAGACACTCAGCTTTTTCCTGTATATACTGCAGCAAGTATAGGAAAATTTGGATCATTTAGGCATCTTGATTCTTTGTATTTAGGCATTTGGATTTGCGGGATTTTTCTAAAAACTTCCCTATTTTTGCTTTTGGCTTCAGAAGGTATAAAGAAAATCTGGGGCGAAAAAATAAGAAAAAGATTTATTTTAGGATTTAGCATAGTACTCTCTGTATCTACATTTTTTATAGGAAATTTTACACTTCTAAGAGGGACTTTCATAACTGAGTTTTTATTTTTCTTTTTAATTTTTAATGTTGTAATAATTCCAATAATTTTAATATTTTTAAAGAAAAGAAAACTTAGTAAGGAGGAAAAAATTTTTGAAGCATAAATTTATATTTTTAGGGCTAATAATATGCATAGTTACTTTATTTAGCGGTTGTTCAGAGCAACAACAGCTTCATCAAAAGTTAATTGTTCAGGGAGTAGGTATAGATCGAAACAATGAGAAATATAAAATATCTGTGCAAGCTTTAGACTTTCAAAATCCAATGAATGAGGATGAACCAAGTATTAAAATAATGGAGGTTGAAGGGGTTTCGGTTATGGAAGCTTTGGATAATATTTCAAAGCAAACGAGTTTACGTCCGGTTTATTCACAAAATTTAGTGCTCATTTTAGGTGAAGAAGCTGCAAAATCAGGAGTGAGTAATTTTATAGATTTTTTTGTCAGACATTGTGAGACTCGTCCTAAAGTTCAAATTTGCGTATCTAAAGGTAAAGCGTCAGAAATAATAAAAATTAAGTCTGGAGAAAAATTTTTAAAGTCCAAAAACGTACATGATTTAGTACCGATTGAATTGAATTCAGATGTATTGCATTTTGTTTCTAACCTTAAAAATACGAAAACAGACCCTTGGGCTGCTTGGCTGGAAGCAGAAGATAAGAATGGAGTTAAAAGTATTCACTTGAAGGGAGTAGGTATATTTAAGGAAGATAGTCTAATTGATTTTTTAGAAGGTGAAGAAGCTTTTGGTTTTATGATTTTAAAAGGAGTTCCTAATTTTGGATCATGTATTGTAAATTCTGAGGAATGTGGGGATGTTACCTGTATTATTGAGAAAGTAGTCCCTAAAATAAGCGTTGAAGTTCAGAACGATAAGACATTACGATTTTATATAAATTTAAACATTAACGCATCTACTTTTTCACTGGATAAAAATTTTTATACTCATAGTTTTGAAAGTATAAGTGATGTAGTGGAAAAAAAGCTATCCAATAAACTGGGAAATATTTGTACTGAAATCATAAGGAAAACTTTAAAATTGGGAATAGACGTTTTTGAGTTTAGTAAGATTCTAAGGAATAACTATCCGAGTTATTTTAAAAAGATAGAGTCTAATTGGAATAGCCTTTTAACTGACTTAGAGTATAAAGTTTCCCAAGAAATTAAATTAAAAGCAACAGGGAAAGAACCGGTTTAAAGTTCTTTCCCCTTATATTATAAGCTGTTACTATACTTATTAACAAGATGCCAAAAATTTTTTTCTATTCGTAACATCACATAAAAGCTTGAGCCAGCAATTTTTTGTATCCGGTGCATTATGGTCATTTGATATCATATTATTTTTAATTTTGGTCATACAGCTGCTCAAACAATCTATTTCATCTTTACTACTCACTCCATAAGAACCTAATACCAAGTAGGGAACACTTTCTGGTTGAGCAAATTCCGGTTTTGAGGCGTCTGAATCCTTTATTTGAGCTTGCTCTTCATGGTTACGTACCAAGTTTTCAAATTTAGTTAAACTTAAAATAAACTCTATATGGTAAGGACAACGAATTTGACAAAAGTGACTTTCAAAAAATCTGGAAGCTTCATTTGCTGTAGTTTCATCATATCCTTTGTCTAATATCTTTTCAAAGTCTTGTAAGTAATTTTCATTAATTTTACCTTTAAAATCTTTTGGAACCAGACCGTTACTCTCTAGAATAAAAGTAATATCTTCAGGCGCTATGTTGTAAATTTTATAACATGCTATTGAAGACAAAATTATACCATCAAGTGTAAGTATTCCCCATGCTTTAAGATGAGCCTTGGTAAGCCACCATGCTCCTTTTAAAGGTAACAAAGCAGCTTTCTTAGCAAATTTAAGAGTTTTATTTTCTTGCTCTTGCATATTTTTAGAATTTACGGGGGCTGCCAAAATACTGGAAGCATGACAGCTTAACTGTGTTACAGCCAAAAAACCTGCTAAAAGTTTAGAAATTTTTTTCATACTAGTTCTCCTTTAATTTATCTAATAAATTAACTATATAACATTAATTTAATTTCTTCAATATGCTAATTGAAACTTAGAGTAAAAATCATTAACTCATACATAATTCAAGCTAATAACTCTAACTCAAATTTAAAAGATAAACTAATTAGGAGATACTTACAACTGTTATTTAAACTCTTTAATTAAAAACAGAGCTATAGACTCTATTAATGTTGAGCTCAAAATTTAATTTGTGAAGATAGGACAATAG
>CAKUYF010000126.1 GCA_934702115.1 uncultured Eubacteriales bacterium
CCGCCCCTGTGTGCAATGCCCATCGTAGACTGGATGGAATTGGCCACCTGTTCTTGCATAGTGCTGTACATAATATCTACAACTCGCACAGAGCGGTTCCTTTCCTTTCTTCTCTTCCGTCTCTCTTGCTACTCTTTCTTCAAGGTCCTTGATCTCTTCTTTTAATTTCCGGTTTTCTTCTTCCAATTCTTTGACCTGATATGATAACATTTGTGTTCCCTCCGTTTTTACGACCGTTTCGGTCGTATATTTTTTCTTGATTATAGCGTACAATCTATTCGTAGTCAATAATTTTATGACCGTTTCGGAGGTATTTCTATGTTTCATGAACGTCTACACTCTGCCCGTAAAAGTAAAAATTTAAAATTGTGTGAAATGGCTAATATGCTCGGTATAGCTCTTCGCTCTTATCAGCGTTACGAAAGTGGCATCCGTTTCCCGCCATATTCTACTTTGGTCCAAATTGCTGATCTTTTGGATGTCTCTATTGACTGGCTCCTTGGCCGGGATGAGTGGCTGCAATCTCACGGGGTTTCCTTTGATGTACTCCGGTGATGTCCTCCAATTCGCCCCAGATTTCTACGCTTAATTTTAGGAGGAAATGTTATGTTCCCAGAACGTCTTAATTTCATCAGAAAAAGTAAGGGGTTCACTGCATTGCAAATGTCTAACAATTTGCACATTGCTTTGAGGTCTTATCGTGCTTATGAAAGTGGTGACCGTTGTCCATCTCTCGATACTCTCATTAAGATTGCAGATATTTTAGGCGTCTCTACTGACTGGCTCCTTGGTCGCACTAATAACCCTGCGATCAACAAGTAAGGAGGGATTTTTGTGTTTTCAGAGCGTCTTAAATCTGTCAGAAAAAGTAGAGGATTTACCGCCCAATATATGGCAAATTGTTTGGGCATTCACATCCGTGCTTACCGAAAATATGAAAGCGGTGACACCGTTCCAACATTCTATGGTTTAAAAGTAATGGCCGATGTTCTCGATGTCTCTATTGATTGGCTCCTCGGTCGGGATGAGTGGCTTCAATCTCACGGAGTTTCCTTTGATGCACTCCGGTGATGTCTTCCAGCGTATCCCAGATCTGGAAATCTCCGGTTCTCTGCCCCGCCTCAATCTGCTGGTAGTATCTCAGGCTGATTTCCAGCCTGTCAGCCATCTTCTGTTGCGTTAAGCCTGCCGCTTGGCGGGCTTCTTTCAATTTCTTTCTCATTTGTATTTTTCCTTTCTTTTTTTCCTTGGCTTGCCTCATCAGTGGACACGTTGCCATCGTATCCAGACAGGGCTGCGGCCCTGTTTCGGCTTATGCTCTTCGAGATGTTCGGTTTTTCCGAACATCTGTTTTTTGTATGTTCCGTGTCTTTTACATTACGTCAATTTCCATCTCGTCAAAATCTTTGTTTGCCCTGATCCCAATTACCGTTTTTGCCATCAGTCTTTTATTTTTGGCCAATTTGTCCAGCTGGAATTCTTTCGAGAAATATTCCCCATCCGTATACACCCGCAGAATCAATTCTTTTTCTTCCGTCATCAAATCAGTTAATACTTCTAATCTCATTTGTTTTATCCTCTTTTTTCCAAATGTGTTTTCCATTCCTGCGGGATCTCATTATACCCGCAGTGTTCGGCCAGTTTCTGCACCGATATTTCGTACCGGCGCTGTTTTCCACCCTTTGGTCTGTACACCCGGCCGAATTTATATTGGCCTGTCTCCAGCCGGTAGCGGATCGCTTCCTGGCTGATGCCTGAAAGCCTTGCGGCTTCCTTGGCATTTACAATGCACTTCATCTTTTCTTTCCTCCTGCCGCTTTTGCTTTTTCTTCCAGTTCCTTCTGCATCTCTCTGATCTGCTCCGGTTCCAGGTCGGTATCTTCGTAATCCGCCAGTTTGTCCCGTATAGTATCCAGAAATCCGCACCCTTTCTCGAAACATCCTATGCCGTGGCACAGGCAATCTTCGCAAAGTGGATAGTATGTGTCCCCTCTTTCGTCTCTGTCTGTCAATCTCTCCATTATTTCTCTTCTCCCATTCGTTTTGCTCTTACACAAGCTTTGCGTTTTCTGCTTTTCTTTTCATTCTTTCAATGGCATCTTCTATCACTCGTAGGCTTCTTGCTTCTTCCGGAATTTCTGCTTTTACTGTATCAAGCCCGATTTCCGCCACTTTTTCCAGGTATTCCGCGCTTATTTCTACTCCGTCCCCGAAGTTTAAAAGACAGCCACCACTATTGAGCAAATTCTTGTCTATGGTGGGTCTGGTTTCTCCTGGTTTCTCCTGCCGTGCCACTTTCTTTTCCAGCATCCGCAGATTATCTTCCAGGATCCTGTTTTTATTTTCCAGCTCCCACACAGTTTCCTGTAAATCGTTCAATTCTTTTATAAGCCACTTGCTTGTTTTTTTAGTTCCTTCGCTTATTTGCCATATATTGACCGATTCCGTAATCGCCACCACCGCCAGTACCGCTACTGCTATCTGTAATGCCATTATTCTTTTCCCTCTTCCCGCCGGATCCTTTCCACGTAGGCTCCCAGTG
>CAKUYF010000127.1 GCA_934702115.1 uncultured Eubacteriales bacterium
GTATAGTTGGATTTTCTGTGAATAAATCCACATCACACCATCTAAGCCCCAAAATTTCTCCTTTACGCATACCGGTATACATTGAAAGAATTATTGCAAAGGCAGAAGGCAATTCCTTTCCGTCTTTTCTTAAAGTTATGGTTCCTTCACCATTGGATCTTTTGTTAGATATAATTTATATCAAATTTTCTATTAATTTGACGGCTCGTATAATTATAACTTATATTGAATAGCTATAAACCGCACCGTTTAGCCATTTATACCACTTTTTCTGTAAGAAGGGGGGGAGCTTTTCCACAAATTAATAAATGAACTGCTAGCAGGGGAAGTAAGTTGCTTCATTTAGAATCTCAACTTATAAATGGTACTTTTATTCTAAATATTTAAGATTCAAAAAATTATGTAATTTGAGTCGACAAGGTATTCGCAAGTGTAGAATGTATTACTCAATAAACTTGGCAATTGAAAATTAGTAAAAATGAAATTATAGAATATTATTTTTGAAGCCAAGTATGATATTGACATTGTTTTATTTATTATATACCATCCATATATAAAATAATTGTGATGGGAGTAGTTGGGAGTGCCTAAATTGTCTTGGATAAAAAAGAAAGAACTTACAGAAGAGGAAATCAGAGAAAAAGAAATTAAAATGTTGGCTAATCAAAATATTGAAAAATTTAAAAACTATATGTCAGAAAAGTCGTATTCTCAGAACACTGTCAATAGTTATGCTAAAGAATTAGAGCTTTTTTCACGCTGGAATGAAAATTCTTGCAAAGAACTTAATAGTATATCTCGTGAGGATGTTTTAAAATATAAAACTTTTCTTCAAATTCAACTTCGTCAAAATGCTAAAACAGTAAATCATAAGCTTTCCGCACTTAAGAAGTATAATGAATATCTTATCGAAAATGGCAAAATGGATTCACTTGTGGTTATAGGAAAAGATTTGATTAAGCTTCAAAAGTCTTACCTAAATCCTTCAGACATCCAAAAAGAAGAAGTTGTAAAATTTCTTAACGATATAAAACAATCTGGAAATCTTAGAGATTATGCTATGGCTTATCTTATGGCAATCACAGGGATGAGAGTCCAAGAAATGGCATCTATACAAATGAAGGATATAGATTTTGATAAATATGAAGTTACTATTGTTAAAGGAAAAGGGAATAAACAACGGACGGTCTTTTTAAATACTGAAGCTGTGAAATCCATAAAAAGGTATATTAATAAAGAACGTTATAGACCGGAATATAAAAATCATTTTAATTCGCCATATTTATTCATTACCAGAAAGTCGGATAAACTTTCTACTTCGGGAGTGAATATAATATTCAAGAAATTCAATAAAAAAATTCACCCACATAAACTTAGACACTGGTTTTGTAGTAATGGAGTAAGAAACAATATGAGGATTGAAGAGGTGGCTTACATAGCTGGACATGCTTCCCTTAATACTACTGCACTCTATATTCATCCAAGTAAAGAAGATATGAAAAAAAGTCTGAGTAATTTCATATAATACCATTTTCTAATTGTTGACAATTGTGCTACGATTGTGTATAATAAGAATGGGGTGATTATATATGAAATTTTATTCAGTAAGAGATTTTAGAAATATTTCAAAAGAAATTTGGGGAAATTTAGCTCGAAATGGTGAGGCTATTATCACAAACAACGGGAAACCCACAGCTTTAATGATAGATATTTCAGAGGATAATTTTGATGAAATGCTAAAAGCAGTACGTCAAGCTAAAGCTATGATAACTTTTAACAAAATGAGAATGAACTCATCTAAAGAAGGGTTTATGTCTGAAGAAGATATTAACGCTGAGATAAGTGAATACAGAGAAGAGAAAAAGGGGAAGTAATTGTGCTTATAGTAATAGATACCAATGTACTGGTTTCAGCATTGTGGTCTAAAAACAGTAATCCGGCAAGGCTTTTGTATTTGGTGTTTGAGGGAGCTTTAAAGCCTTGTTACGATTACAGAATTTTAGAAGAATATCAGGAAGTGTTAAAAAGACCTAAGTTTAAGTTTTCGGATTCAGATATACAAAATTTGCTTGAAGGAATTAAAATTATGGGGATGTCTGTAGTAGCAGAGCCAATGTCAACTTTATTTGAAGATGAAGAAGATAAAAAATTTTATGAAGTTGCTAAATTTTGTAATGCTAAACTGATAACCGGGAATTTAAAGCATTTTCCCAAAGAAAACGGTATAGTATCAGTATCTGAATTTTTAGAATCATTAAATTAAAAACTTCTGTACTCTCAGTACAGAGGTTCTTTTTTGTTTATAGTTTTTTACTTCCTGAAGAGAAGCTTCAGGGAGCGAACGAAGTGAGATCTTAGCTATAAATTTTAAGCGAACAAATTTATTTTATATGCTCATATAAATTCTAAATCGAATGCTAACTCAGAAGATTTTACACCTAAAATCCTAAGGTCGCACTTTGTTTGACCTCTTCGCTTCGCTCAGAAAATAAAAAAGTTGTACAT
>CAKUYF010000128.1 GCA_934702115.1 uncultured Eubacteriales bacterium
AAGACGAGACTTGTCGAGTAAGAGCTTTGCATCTTTTTGTTCTCTTATAATAAAGAGACATTCCCCAAGAGATTTTGAGAGATTATCCAATTATTACCATATCACACATGCAAAATTAGAAAAATTAGAAAGTATATATCAAAAAAATAAAGAAGCATTGCTTATAATTGAAAATTTTTTTAGATTACCTTATGTTCAAAGAGAATGCAATAGCGAATGCCAAAAGGCATTTGAATTAATTAAGAAATTAAAAACAGATTTAAAAACTCTTAATAATACGCTGGAGGGCTACAGAGGAATTATAAGTTATGGTGAAACTTTCTCTGATGATAATAAAAACAATGAAATTACAAATGGTTTTATTACTCCGCTTATTAAAACTGCAAATAGCTATAACAAGAACTGTGAGTATCTAAAATCTAATATAGAATCTGGAGTTACATCAGAAGAAATTAAAGAAAGTCTTATCAACCTCAACAAAAAAGCCGACATATTGAATAACACATTTATGAATTGTTGGAATAATAAAAATAAAAATATTAGCGACCCAAAAGAATATGAAAAGAATATATCGTATATAGCTAATAGGTTGTCTAAGATTAACAAAGAAAACCTTAATGATACCATCAGAATTTTGTGTTCTCTAAAGGATTCTATAGAATGTGAAATCAAATATAAGACTTCATGGGAATACAAAGCACATGAAGCGTTGAAAATTCTTATATCAATCAATAACATCCTTGTTCAAATAATGAAAATTGCTGCGCTCTTATAAGTATGAATATATAAAATAACAAGAACGATTGGTTTTTCGTTCTTGTTTCTTGCGTTTACCTATTATTAAAAAGTATTTTTTTGAAGACCTTTTTTCCTTTTTTAATTACCAAGCCTTTTTCTATTTCATTACTTTTGACTGTAAATTTAGTGTCAAGTATTTTTTGACCGTTTATACTTATTCCGCCTTGTTCTACTAGTCTTCTTGCTTCGCTTTTAGACGATGAAACATAAGATAAAGCCAAAAGAGACAAAATATCTATTTCTCCATTTAAAAGATCATTGCTTGAAATGTAAGAAATAGGCATATTAGAAGAAAATGCTTGATCCTTAAACAAAGATTTAGCGGTATCTTGTGCTTTTTGAGCTTCGTCTTCTCCGTGGACCAATTTTGTTATTTCAAATGCCAGCACTTCTTTGGCTTTATTTATTTCTTCACCTTGAAGTTTTGAATATTTTGAAATTTCATCTTTAGAAAGGAAGGTAAGCATATTGAAGCATTTAATTACATCTTTGTCATGTACGTTTCTCCAATACTGATAAAAATCGTAAGGAGATGTTTTATTTTTATCGAGCCAGAGAGCTCCTTTTTCGGTTTTTCCCATTTTTTTACCTTCACTTGTTACTAATAGTTTAAAGGTAAGTCCAAAAGCTTCTTTTTTATCAACTTTTCTTATAAGTTCTACTCCGCCTATTATGTTACTCCATTGATCATCTCCGCCTAGCTCTAAGATACAATTATATTTTCTGTTTAGCACTAAAAAATCGTAGCTTTGCATTAACATGTAATTAAGTTCGAAAAATGTAAGACCTTTTTCCAATCGTTGCTTATAACATTCTGCTGCGAGCATTCTATTTACTGAAAAATGCACTCCTATTTCTCTTAAAAATTGTATATAATTAAGGCTCAAAAGCCAATCGGCATTATTTACTATGATTGCTTTGTCAGGAGATAAATCCAAAAATTTAGAAGCCTGTTTCTTAAAACATTCCATATTATGGTTAATTTCTTCTTGGCTAAGCATTTTTCTCATATCCGTTTTTCCTGAAGGATCTCCGATAAGTCCTGTACCTCCCCCGAAAAGTATGATTGGAATATGCCCAGCACGTTGCAATCGTGCCATAATCATAATTTGAACAAAATGCCCTACATGCAAGCTGTCAGCTGTAGGTTCAAATCCTATGTAAAAATGGACATGTTTAGTTGATAAAATATTTTTTACTTTTTCTTCATCAGTTACCTGCGCAATTAAATCACGATCTTTTAAATCTTCATAGATATTATTTATCATAATTAAATCAACCTTTCTTAATCATCAATACAAAAAAATTAAATTTAATTTTAAACTTGACAACTTTTTTAGAAAATAATAAAATATTATACTGCATTATGAAATAGGTAAAATCATAAATAAGTTTAATAATACCAAAAATTATACTCTAAAATCAAGTGAAAATTAGCTTTTTTGTAAATTTTAGAAAAGTGGTCAAAAAATTTTAAATTTTATTAATCGTAAAATACAGCATTATTTTAAATTTGATTTATTTATATAAAATTTTAGGTGTAATTATACTTATATCTTCATAATTAAGAGCATAAGTAGGGAGAAGTTCACTTTTTTATACATTGAATCAAAAAATTAATTTAATCTTTGGTTTAGATTATAATTAGTAAACATTTAACATCATGAATGGAGTGTTTTAAATCTATGGTAAATGTCAAACC
>CAKUYF010000129.1 GCA_934702115.1 uncultured Eubacteriales bacterium
GTTGTATTGTAAGGGACTTAAAGAGTCTTTGTGATGAAAAATTTGCTAATTATTTAGAAAACCGAAGGGGTACTAAAGATTTGTTGAATACTATTGAAAATAAACTATCTGGAATTTACGAAGAAATGTTGAAGAAAAATAAGCAGCTTAAAAGTCAAGGCACGGATCCAAAAAAGTTCTTTGAAAATATTAAGGCAGCTATGAAGTTAACAGCAAAAGACGCAATAAATTATCTCGAGTTAATTGGAGTTTTAGAAAAAGTACGTTCATATTTATTAAAATTTATTAGTATGATTATAAACAGTTATGGTGATTCAAAAAATCAAGAGAATGGCGAAAAAGAGCAATGTATAATAGAATTTGAATCTAATAAAAATCAGATGGTCGCTGTATCCGAACTTTTAGAAGGAAAAATAGAAGAATTTAAAGAGCTTCACGAAAAAGTATGATAGAAATAAAATGGAATTATGGAAAATAATTTAATTGCTAAAGTAGCCGTATACAAAGTAAATTTAAAATTTGATAAGCTGTATAGTTATTTAGTGCCTAAGGAACTGAAAGATAAAATCGATGTAGGCAAAAGAGTAGTGATTCCATTTGGAATAGGAAACAAAAAGCGGCAAGGTTTAATTATAGAGCTGGAAGAGCAAGAAAAATACGAAGGTAATATAAAAAGTATATGTGCAGTACTGGATAAGGTACTGCATGTTTCCGTGGAAATGTTAGATTTGGTAAAGTGGATAAAAGATAACTATTTTTGTACATATTATGAGGCCGTAAAACTGATTTTACCCGAGGCACTAAAAGGAAATTTAAAAAGTGTAAAATATAGTTTTAGTTCCGAAGTACTTAACCGAAATTTAGAAGATTTAGAAAAAGATTTTTTTATTAAAGTTAGTGAATTAAAACGCAATTATTTTGATGAGGAAGATCTTAAAAATTTAAAAATAAACAATCGTTTTAAATTGTTAGATAATCTTTTAAGCAAGGGGTTAATAACAGAAGAATTAACAGTCTCAAAGATTTCTAAAAAAAGAGTAAATAAATTTTTGGTTCTGTCTGAAGATAAAAATTTGAGTGAATTTAAACTTACGAAAAAACAAAAAGAAGTATTGCAATTCTTATCAAATTGCAGTAAAAAAATTACCATTAAAAATTTAAGTGATTTAATGGGAGTAAGTGCTTCAACAATAAAATCGCTTATTAAGAAAGGAATTATTTACGAAAGCGAACAAGTAGAAGCTGAACGCATTTATAATTCATCTAAGAATGAACATTCATCTAAGAATATAGTTTTAAGTGCTGAGCAGAGTTATGTGTTTGAGGAATTACTTAAGCTTTATAAAAAAGGGGGATATGACGTCTCTCTTATTCACGGCGTTACGGGAAGCGGAAAAACACAAGTTATTTTAAAACTAATTGATTACATCATAAAGCTTAATAAAAGTGTTATTTTTTTAGTTCCTGAAATTGCTTTAACCACTCAGTTTACTGAAGTTTTTAAATCTAAATATGAAGATAAAGTAGCCGTAGTGCATAGCAAAGTTTCAGACACTGAAAAAGCTGACACTTGGAGAAAAGCTAAAAGTGGAGAGATTAAAGTAATATTAGGAGCCAGAAGTGCAGTATTTGCACCTTTAAATAATTTAGGGCTAATAGTTGTAGATGAAGAGCACGAAGCTGCATATAAATCCGAGAGTTCTCCAAAAATTGATGCTAGAGAGGTTGCTAAGTATAGATGTAAATACAATGGGTGTATGCTTATATTTTCTTCGGCTACTCCCTCAGTCGAAAGTTATTATAATGCATTAAACGGTAAGTATCATCTTTACAGCTTGAAAAGTAGATATAATTATAATCATCTCCCGGAAGTAAAAATCGTGGATATGAGTGACGAAATAGGATTTAAATTAGGAATTCCTTTTAGTGTGGAGTTAGTTCAATCTCTTAAAAGTACATTCTTGAAAAAAGAACAATCCATTATATTGGTTAACAGAAGAGGGTATAATACATTTGTAAAATGTAAAGATTGCGAGGAAGTGCAGAGATGCCCTTATTGTAGTGTTTCGCTTATTTATCATAAAGTAAGTGAAAAGCTCGTTTGCCATTACTGCGGATATTCACGTGATTTTTCCGATAATTGTGGAATATGCGGTAGAGGTAAGCTGATTTATTTAGGATTTGGAACTCAGAAGATAGAAGTACAGCTTTCTGAATTTATTCCTGAAGCCAAAATTTTGAGAATGGATTCGGATTTAGTTAATAAAAAAATTTTTTCACGTGAAAAAGTCTTAAAATCGTTTGAAAACGGTGAGTATGATATATTAATTGGGACTCAAATGGTATCTAAAGGATTTAATTTTCCTAAAGTTACTTTGGTAGGAATAATTATGGCAGATCAGTCTTTATTTGAAAGTGATTTTAGAAGTTATGAAAAAGCTTTTTCGCTCATTACTCAAACTGTAGGA
>CAKUYF010000130.1 GCA_934702115.1 uncultured Eubacteriales bacterium
AGTCTATACATTTCTTTAAATCCCGTTTTAAGTGCCGAAAGAAGTGCTTTCCCTTTAGAATTTTCTTTTATGGTATTTGCCACATGAACACACTCTTGTAGATAATTTATTTCTTTTTGAATTTTTGTAACATCAGCCTTTGTATACTTGTTATGCCTAATAGTTACTATTTTTTCTCCCTCATCCAATGGTTTAGAGATTTTTTCTGTTAATTTTTTTAAGCGTAGCATGAATTTCTCTAAGGTTTTGGCGATTGCGAAAGACGAAGAAGCTAACCTTTTCCAAAGACCTCGTTCTACAAGAGGGCGTCCACTATTGTGTATAGAGTAAAGTTTTGGTGTGTACAGATAATTTGCAACTAAATCATAAAGTTCTTGTTCTTCTTTCATCAGACTGAATCTTTGAGTAATACATTTTCTGTTTGTGTAATGAATGTAGTCAGATACTTGATGTCTTAAAGTTCGCACACAATATTTTTTTGCTCTGTCAGAAAGTTCAGCTAGTTTACTCTCTCTATCAGCTCTGTTTAAGACATATTGTGCTTCAAAACTTTCTACATCTCCAAAAATTTTTTCATCTACAAACGTTGTTATTCCATAAAGTTCCATTAATGTATTCATGAAAGGTGTTGCAGTTAGAAGTATTTTATATTTTCCGGAAAACGTACTTCTTAATGTTCGGCTCATAATATTTTCTTCTTTGTACACGTTTAAAAGTTTATGAGCTTCATCAAATACCACAATATCCCAATCTATGCTTTCTAGATATTCGTGTTTATCATAAGCAAAATTATATGTACAAATTAATATTTCATCACGCAAAAGAGGGTTTTCTATACCCTCTTGTTTTAATGATTTTAATTTGAAATTATCTATTACGAATGTTGGAAGAAAAAATTTGTTGTTGAGTTCATCGCACCATTGGTTTATCAGATTCGGCGGTAAAATTATCAAGATTCTTTTTTTATTTTCAGACCATTTTTGTGAAATTATAATTCCAGCTTCGATTGTTTTTCCCAGCCCAACTTCATCAGCTAAAATCACTCCACTTGAAAAGGGCTTGGAAAGTGCAAATAGTGCCGCTTCTACTTGATGTGGATTCAAGTCTAGATTAACATTTGAAATTGTTCGTGCTATTTGGTTAACGTCAGGGAATAGTAATTTTTTATCTAAAATGTGAGCAAAATTTTTAATTTGACATCGTACTAGGCTCATAAAATCACCTCTATATCCCGAATTTACCTCCGAGACATTTTATCATTTCTTGTTTAAAAAATCAAATAAAAAATAATATTTTTATATATAAAATATAGAATTAAACAAAAGCAACTACCAATAAAACAGATAGTTGCTTATACATTCAAGTTTCTTATTATAATTTTACCACTATAAATTTGGGATATCGAATTTTTTGATAAGTCTACTTTTTAAGAGAGTTTTCCTGCTTTGAGAGACATTATTTTGGATAGCATACTTTAAAGCATCAGAATCTCCGATTAAAATAAGAATCTTTTTAGCTCTTGTAACCCCTGTATAAATCAAATTCCTTTGAAGCATTATCCTACTTTGAAAATGAATCGGAATTATAACAATAGGGAACTCTCCACCTTGGGATTTATGTATAGTAATTGCATATGAAAGAACTAATTCTTCAAGTTCTTGGTTTGAATACTCAACTAAATTGCCATCGAAGTCTACTTTTATTGTGTTGTTATCTAGGTCAATGTGCCTTATGAACCCGATGTCTCCGTTAAATACGTTTTTATCATAATTATTTTTAATTTGCATAACCTTGTCGCCAAGTTTATATTTATTTGCACCACGTTTTATGAATAAGGGATTGTCATTTAGTATTGATTGAAGCTCCGTGTTTAGGTTTTCAGTACCTAGCAATCCTTTTTTCATAGGGGATAGAACTTGCATATCAGAAATTGCATCAACTTTATAAGTTTTAGGAAGTCTTTTAAAACACAATTCTTTTATTTCTGAAACGATATCCTCAGGATCTTCGCTATCCATAAAGAAGAAATCCGAGTTATTTTTATTTGATAAATTTGGAACTTCCCCCGAATTTATTTGATGAGAATAAGTTATTATTTTACTGGATTCAGTCTGACGATAGATTTTATTTAATTTTATAACCGGCACAACCTGAGAGTCGATTATATCATTTAAAACATTTCCAGCGCCAACGGAAGGCAACTGGTCAGCATCTCCGATGAGAATTACTGTCATTTCATTAGGGATAGCTTTTAGAAGATTGTACATTAAAATAACGTCAATCATTGAGCATTCATCGACTATTATTACATCACCATTTAGTTTATTTTCTTCGTTTTTGCTGAATTTTCCTTTATGATCGCCTTCGAGAAGTCTGTGAATTGTCTTTGATTCTATTTTACATGTTTCAGTCATACGT
>CAKUYF010000131.1 GCA_934702115.1 uncultured Eubacteriales bacterium
TCTGATAAAGGCTGTTCAATATTTACTAATAAATCGTATTGATTATTTTTTTTAAGTTGCTCAGTTAAAATAGGTTTTAGTTTTGAAATAAAGTATGTTTTTTTAGCACACTCGATTTCTTCAGATGAAAGCTCTAATTCAGTATTAAATTCAATATTTTCTGTTTCTAATTCACACATATTGCAAATTTTTAAAATATCATAGCTCTTCTCGGATGGACTTAAAATGTAAGCTGCTAGCATTACGTCAAATTTAAGCCCTTTTAAGCTTATATTTAATTCTTGTAGAATTTTTCCCAAAGCTTTAAAATCATATGAAACTTTTTCTATATTTTTGCATTCCATAAGAGACTTAATAAAATCTAAATCCTTGCTGCCATTTAATTCAATGACGTATATTTGTTCTTCCAATTCAATAAACATTTTTCCAATTTTAGAATTTTCATTCTCAGCAAAAAATATCATAACACTGTCAGATAATAATTTTTCTTTTAGCTTTTCAATATTTTCATAGCATAACTTTTTTATGCTGATTTTTTTTAAGCTCTGATTATTTGAAAAATCCATATTGTTCATAAACGAAAAAAATTCTAAATCAGTCATAATTTTTTTAACAGTATGGGAATCCATTTCCTTCGGTATGTAATCCTCGGGAGAGATGTGTATAGGAACATGTTTATCTATTTTACCTAATGCATAACTAATATACGCAATTTCATTACCTTCTAAGAGTTTATTTTTTAACGACTCTTTTATATCAAGTTTATCGAGATTTTCATATATATAATCAATATTTCCGAATTTAGATATAAGCTCTTTAGCTGTTTTTTCGCCAATTCCTTTTACTCCTGGGATATTATCAGAGGTGTCACCCTGAAGTGCTTTAATGTCTACAAGATTTTCAGGGGATACTCCGTAATCCGATTTTACTTTTTCTATATCATAAAGAGTAGCTTCAGCTTTACCAAGCTTAGTTGTTGCTATTTGCACAGTTACATTTTTTGATACCAGCTGTAAATTATCACGATCTCCCGTAGCAAGAATACATTCGTGTCCGTTTTCTTCGCAGTAAGAAGCAAAGGTTCCTAAAATATCGTCCGCTTCATATCCGGCACAGCTTATTGTTTTATACCCCATAGCTGATAAAAGCTCTTTAAGAATTGGAAGCTGACTTGCAAGCTCAGTTGGCATACCTGTCCGTGAGCATTTATACTTATCGTACATTTTATGTCTAAAAGTTGGTTCGGGAAGGTCAAATGCTATTGCTATTGCTTCGGGCTTATATTCCTTTAAAAGCTTCTGAAAAGTTGACAAAAATCCGTAAATTCCGTTGGTCATTTGACCTTTTTTATTTGATAACATTTTAATCCCATAAAAAGCTCTATTTAATATGCTATTTCCATCCAGTATCAAAAATTTCACTAAGTTTCACCGTCCAAAAATTTACTTTAAATTATGCCACACATTTTTTACATCTTCGTCTTCTTCCAGAATTTCTAATAAAACATTTACTTTTGAAGCTTCTTCCGAATTTAAAGAAACATAATTTGTTGGTACCATTTCTATTTCTGAAGAAATTATTTTATAGTTTTTGTTTTTAAAGAAGTTATATACGTTTTCATAATCATCTTTATCACTATATATTACCGCACATTCTTCTTCCTCTATAAAATCTAGAGCTCCCGATTCTATGGCATCTTCTTCAGCGGATAATATATCTATTTCTTCTGTATCAATTACTATAACTCCTTTTGGCTCAAACATGAAAGATACACATCCCGTTGAACCTAAATTTCCTCCGTACTTACTAAAATAATGTCTTAAATTGCCTGCAGTTCTATTTCGATTATCGGTTAGAGTTTCAACAATAATAGCAGTACCAAACGGGCCATAACCTTCATAAGTTATATTTTCATATTCGTTTCCTTCTCCGCTGGAAGCGGCTTTCTTTATAATTCTTTCTATATTATCATTTGGAACATTATTGCTTTTGGCTTTAGCTATACAGTCTCTAAGCTTGGAATTTACATTCGGATCTGCTCCGCCTTCCTTTACCGCTACTGAAAGCTCTCTTCCTATTTTAGTAAATATCTTTGCTCTTTGAGAATCTGTTTTCTCCTTTTTTCTTTTTATGTTGTTCCACTTTGAATGACCTGACATTTAAAATCACCTCATAAATTAATCTTGATTAAAGAATTATCTTCAGTTTATATTTTATTATCTTATTTAATAACTATCAACCTTGTAAATTATTAAATTTAATATTTATAAATAATTAAGAGTAAATATATAATAAATACTATTGACTTTTAATTCAAAGTTGATATAATGGACTTATAAAACCGGGTGTGGCGCAGTTTGGTAGCGCGCTTGAATGGGGTTCAAGAGGCCGCAGGTTCGACTCCTGTCACTCGGACC
>CAKUYF010000132.1 GCA_934702115.1 uncultured Eubacteriales bacterium
GGAATCAGCAATGTCCTTGACCAATGGGCAGTTGAGACCGCCATGGATGTGTGGTTGTGCCAGTGTGGCACGGTCAATCATGGGGTACCTTCTGTTGCCGTCAGGACCATCCAAAAAAAAAGCAGTCGGGTTTGTAATTCATAATTGTTTGTTTTCAACAATCGGAAAAAAGATTGAGTGTCTAAGACCTTTTTTTGAATTGTTGAAAAGGGTGACGGCTTTTTGATTGTTTTTGTTCTTTTGAGAAGCGTTCTTGTTTTGATTGACTGTGTTTTTTTCACTTTTGAGTGTGACTCCTTGAACACATATTAAACACAAAAAGTGTGAGTCTTAGAATGAGTTCAAGTGCATGTCCAACTCAAACAGACAACAACAATGAGATAGTCAAAGAGCAAGATCCACAAAAAGAGAGCGAAAAGACAGAAATGACTGAAACTGTCTTGAAAGAAGCCAAAGAAGGAAACACAGATGCTATGTTCAAACTTGGGTGCATATTGTTCGATGGTGATGGCGTTGATGAAAACAAGAGCAGTGCCATTGAATGGTGGGAAAAAGCAAGTGCAAAAGAGCATCCAAAAGCCACTCTGAAACTTGCAGAATGTTTTGAAACAGGAAATGGTGTGAAACGTGATTTGAACAAGGCATTTGAACTGTTCAACCGTGCATTCCATGCACCATCAGGAATCATATCAGAAGCAACTGTTGATGACAAATGGTGTCAGAATGAACCATTGATTGATTCATGGTCCCGATTGTTTGGAAAAGGTCATTCTGGTTCATTGAATTGTTTTGGTCTTTATTTCTTTGTTTGTGAACATGACCAAGAGAAAGCATTTGAATGGTTTAAGAAATCGTCAAAATGTGGCTACGTTGAAGCGATGTTCAATGTTGGATGGTGTTATGACAAAGGGGAAGGTGTTGGACAAGACAAGAACAAAGCATTTGAATGGTATTTGGAGGCAGCAGAAAAAGGAAATGCTGCTGCAATGTTTAAAGTTGGGTTTTGTTATGATGAAGGACAAGGAGTGGCACAGGACTTTTCCAGAGCATTTGAATGGTATTTGAAATCAGCAAGAAAAGGAAATACTGATGCAATGAATAAAGCTGGGTGGTGTTATTACAATGAAAGTGTGGCCCAAGACAAGATAAAAGCATTTGGATGGTGGCTTCAATCAGCAAAGAATGGAAACACTGATGCAATGAACAATGTTGGGTGGTGCTATGAGAATGGACAAGGAGTGCCACGAGATTTTACAAGAGCATTTGAATGGTATTTGAAATCAGCAGAGAATGGAAATGCTGATGCAATGAATCAAGTTGGGAGTTGTTATTTAAATGGAGAAGGAGTTGCACAAGACAAAATCAAAGCATTTGAATGGTATTTAAAGGCAGCAAACAGTGGAAATGTTGATGCAATGTTTGATGCTGCATGGTGTTATGACAATGGAGAAGGAGTGACACAAGATAAAACCATGGCATTTGAATGGTACCTCGAGGCAGCAAACAATGGGCATGTCTCTTCGATGAACTGTGTTGGATTGTGTTTTGATCATGGGGAATATGTGGAACAAGACAAATCAAAAGCATTTGAATGGTATTTAAAGGCAGCAGACAATGGAAACGTTTCTGCAATGTATACTGTTGGATGTCGTTATGATCAAGGACAAGGAGTGACACAAGACAAAACAAAAGCATTTGAATGGTATTTAAAAGCAGCAGACAATGAAAATGCTTCTGCTATGGGCAAAGTTGGATTGTGTTATTCCAAAGGAGAAGGTGTAACACAAGACAAAGCCAAAGCATTTGAATGGTATTTGAAAGCAGCGAACAATGGAAATGCTGATGCAATGTATAATGTTGGATGGTGTTATTATAATGAAGAGGGGGCAAGTCATGACTTTGTCAAAGCATTTGAATGGTATTTAAAGGCGGCAAATAGCAGATATATTCCTGCAATGAATAGTGTTGGAGTGTGTTATGGCAATGGACAAGGTGTTGCACAAGATATTTCAAGGGCATTTGAATGGAACACTACTCAAAAGAGCGAGATGTCGAGGTGAGGGGCACCCGCCACCTCTCAGTTCACAATTTGAAGAGAAAGAGAGAAACGAATATAATGAAATGGGTGAGGGTCTCTCTGTATTATTCCTCTTTGGCACTTGACAGAGACTTGTGCGTGATGACGGCACAAAGAACAATCGTTATCAGGGCTTGCCATATTGTGGGTTTGGTGACTGACTACCAAATCCACATCCAATGGTTTTGAAGAGAACAGAGCACACATTGAGAAGACTAAAACGATGCCGAGGTGAGCAATGGGTGGGAGCCAGCCAAGGGTGGGGCTCACCTCGACATCTCGCTCTTTTGAGTAGTGTTCCATTCACTCAGTCGTGAATGTCACTACTCGACA
>CAKUYF010000133.1 GCA_934702115.1 uncultured Eubacteriales bacterium
TGGCGATGGGCGGCAAACGGCAATGGGCACTTTGAGCTGAAGTTCTGGGAGTGGTGGTTGCGCAAATCGCCATGAGCGTCTTGAGGAGTATCCTGTGTATGGTAGGTTCTTGGCCCTTATTTGGCAGCAGGTTATTGAGAATGGAGTCGATTTCAACCCTTTTCGTTTTTGAGTTGTATTTTCAGACGCGTTCCAAAAATACCAATGAAGGGACGGCAACAATTGTTCAGATTGGAACATCTTAAATTCTTCACCAAGAGTTGAGTTTCTCGAAATCTTTTGCAATGTCAATTTTCATCGCCACTTTCAAGAAGGGATAAGAGACGGGGTGTTGTTGGTTTTGAACATCAAAAGGAGGCGTCAGCATTGATGACGTGAAAGAATTGATTGGTCTCAGAGAAATCCATGAAAAGAATGGAGATTTCAAGAGTGGAAGAACTTTGAGAGACACAATGAATGGAATGGCGGAAGGATAGAACGACAGGGATAAAGATAGGAGGACGCACAAGAAAGGGATTGAGACGAGAGGAGAGAAGAATGGGAGAAGATGAAGTGAGAGAATGAAGATGGAAGGCGGGAAGGAGTTGAGATGGAAGTGGGGAACATTGAGTGCGCCCAGCCTTGACCGAGCGCACCTCGACGGAAATTCTTTTGTAGCAACAGACGATGGCGTTCGTGGCAGCCAATCATCAACAATCACCTCCCCAACAAGCCATTGTTTTCGAGTTTGCAACGATGTGCATCATATGGGACATATCTACCATGAAATTGACATCAGTCTTCAAGAAGCATCTGCTTTACACGGGGGTTAGTTGTTTTACTTGTTTCAATCACCAGCAAATTTTCACTCAAAACCTGTTGCGTCCAAAGGCTGGTTCCCATTGTTCTTTTGGTGAATTTGGGATATGAGAGCACGCTTCGTGTTGTGTACAAGTTTCAGGTGACCCGTTCAACACACCCACGGTAAATAGCAGTGTACGTCTGACAATCTTTTTGGCGAGTGTTGCCATCTCAAGGTTCGTGAAATTGATGTCAATTACCTCTGTGTCGACTGTCGTCGCGTTGATGTTTGCAGATTCCGCGCTCCCCTCACTCTCAGCCCGGACTAATATGCTCGCGAATCGTATCGCCGACTCGCAGACGAGTCTGATCTTGAAGCAACGCTGAGCATCGCCGTAAAATCAAACTGCGAAAAGAAACCGCTGGGGTATGGACCGTTGTTTTTCTGGCGTTCGTGTTGCCGTGGTACATTGTGCCGACCCTGATGCTCATAGAGACGTTCCGTCTTTGAGAGATGATGTCTGAACAGTGAAGCGTTCAACCGAGCGCCCCTTGGAGGTGACAGGTGAGAAGGCCCGCCGTTGACGATGGTGTTCATTGGCTGTTCTGCATCACGCTATCTCTCCCTCGATGGATACTCAGCTGAAAGCCTTGCAGGCGATGGTGCTATTATCAACTGCGTCCATGGCGCTGCGGTGCAGAAGTCGATTGACTCGCTCGCCACCGCGACGCCGATCTGTACGCCGACTTGAAGACGACGCGCATCGATGAGGGGTCGGCATGAACACACCAGACCCGCTGGAAATCCGTTATCTTTGAAGCGCAATCTATTGCTGCATGCTTCGCAATGAACAGACACAGCGACGCGCTGATCGTCTTAGCTTCCACCCTGCTTCCAACCGTGACAGTGTCCGATCGACAGAGCAGACGTCATTCTGCGGATCGATGCACTTGCGTCATTGTCAGATTTAACGACTTCCTCGATCGTTGTGTATGATGGCTTTTCACGAGGACGAGCGACGATGTAGTGATGTCGTTGAAAACAAACGACTCACAACACAGCGACAGTCTTGAACGTCGACGATGACAGGCTTGTTGAGGCGCGCAGTCGACGACGATCATTTTCAACGCCTTTTCCGTGTCCGTGAAGATCGACTTGACAACAAGCGTCATGTGAGAGTGTTTGTGATTTGTCCGCAGGCAAACTCGGCGTACACGTCTTGTACGTACTGTGGTCGTTTGTGGGCGCCTTCGTGTACATTAAGTGTGTTGAACTGCTTTACTGTGTACCAACACCGTCGAGGCCAGACGCGCTTTTCATCAATAACGTAGATTGTCGCAGCACCACACGAGTCTTACTGATCTTGTCGATCGTCTCAAAGACAACAAGCCAACAGAACTATTTCGTGTCCAAAAAGTGTCTGTGATGAAGAGATACGATTGAAAAGAACAATGAGAATGGAAGTTGACCCGCGGAAAGAATGTTGTATTGCTGGAAGCAGAATTGAGGAACAGACGATCGACTGCGATGGCTTTGTCACGTAATGATATGTCGACATGTAAAGAACGAAGTGTCCGCGATTAAGAGATGGCCGTAAGTTGTGAAAATAGAACAA
>CAKUYF010000134.1 GCA_934702115.1 uncultured Eubacteriales bacterium
CCACGCATCAATGGTGCTGTGCCCATTGTTGATGCACAAGCCATTTCCACCACACTCTTGCTTTGCCATTCCTTTTTCACCATTCAACACACCAAACACCACTTCTTTTCTCCTTCTCCCTTTTTCCCATTCCATTCCCTTTCACAACACTCATGCCATGCCATCATTCAACACTCTTTCACTCCATCCATGCTCATTGTGATTGATTGAGAGGAATCATGCATGAATGGATTGTTTGTGATGGATGTGCCGTGTTTCAATCACCATTCATGATGAAAACCATGGGGAAAGTGACCACACACACTTTTGCTCCATGTGTTCTTTCCTTGTGTTTCCTCAAAAAAGCTTTGTGAGTGTCGTGTTTGATTTCAGTGCGTCACTCAATGATGCTCTTCCTGTGTAGCCGATCTTGTTCTCTGTCGATTTGAATGAGAATGAAAAGGGAGTGGATTGTTGATGGATGCCATCTGTGTGTTGTTTCTTTTGTGTTAACCCCACAAATTGAGTTTTGTGAGTGTTGTGTTTGATTTCAATGCATCACTCAATGATGTTGCTCCTCTGTCTCCGATGTTGTTGACTGTTGATTTGATGAAAGTGGAAAAGTGTGGATTGTTGATGGATGTCATTTGTATGTTGTTTCTTTTGTGTTTACTCTCCAGATTGAGTTGAGTGAGTGTTGTGTTTGATTTCAATGCATCACTCAATGATACTGCACCTCTTTCTTCAATATCGTTCCCTGTTGATTTGACGAGAAGAGTGGGTTGTTTATGAAAGCCACTTGTGTGCCGTTTCTTTTGTACTCACCACCAAGATCGAGTTTTGTGAGTGTTGTGTTTGCTTTCAATGCATCACTCAATGATGTTGCTCCTCTGTCTCCGATGCTGTTGCCTGTTTGATGAGAATGAAAAAGTGGATCGTTGATGGATGCCATTTGTGTGTTGTTTCTTTTGTGTGCACGACTCAGGTCGAGTTCAGTGAGTGTTGAGTTTGATTTCAGTGCATCACTCAATGATGTTGCTCCTCTTTCTCCAATCTTGTTGTCTGTTGATTTGATGTTAATGGAAAGAGTGAATTGTTGATGGATTCCATTTGCGTTGTTTCTTTTGTCTTCACAACACAGACCGACTTGCATGAGTGTTGTGTTTGATTTTAATACATCACTCATTGATGCTGCACCTGTGTCTCTAATGTTGTTCCCTGTTTATTTGATGAGAATGGAAAAAGAGTGGATTGTTGATTGATGCCTTTTGTGTGTTGTTTCTTTTGTCTTCACCTCTCAGATCAAGCTCAGTGAGTGTTGTGTTTGATTTCAATGCATCACTCAGTGATGTTGTTCCTGTTTCTCCAATGTTGTTGTCTGTTGTTTTGATGAAAAATAAAAAAAAAAAAAAAGAGTCTGTTGACGAATGCTATTTGTGTGTTGTTTCTTTTGTGCTCACAACTTAGATCGAGTTGAGTGAGTGTTGTGTTTGATTTCAATGCATCACTCAATGATGCTGCTCCTCTTTCTCCAATGTTGTTACCTGTTGATTTGATGGAAATGGAAAAAGGGTGGTTTGTTGATGGATGCCATTTTTGTGCTGTTTCTTTTGTACTTACTACCTAGATAGAGTTTCATGAGTGTTGTGCTTGATTTCAATGCATCACTCAATGATGTTGCTACTGTGTCCCCGATCTTGTTTGCTGTTGATTTGATGTTAACGGAAAGAGTTGTTTGTTTATGGATATCATTTGTGTGTTGTTTCTTTGTTTACAATACAGATAAAGTGTTATGAGTGTTGTGTTTGATTTCAATGCATCACTCAATGATGCTGCACCTGTGTTCCCAATCATGTTGTCTATTGATTTGATGATAATCGGAAGGGTGAATTGTTGATGGATGCCATTTGTGTGTTATTTCTTTTGTACTTACTACCTAGATCAAGTTTCGTGAGTGTTGTGTTTGATTTCAATGCATCACTCAATAATGTTGCTCCTGTGTTCCCAATCCTGTTGTCTATTGATTTGATGATAATCGGAAGAGTGAATTGTTGATGGATGCCATTTGTGTGTTATTTCTTTTGTACTTACTACCTAGATTGAGTTTTGTGAGTGTTGTGTTTGATTTCAGTGCATCACTCATTGATGTTGTTCCTGACCCTCCGATCTTGTTTGCTGTTGATTTGATGAGAATGAAAAAGAGTGGATTGTTGACTGATGTCATTCATGCGTTGGTTCTTTTGCGTTCACTATTGAGATTGAGTTCAGTGAGTGTTTTGTTCGATTTCAGTGCATCACTCAATGATGTTGCTCCTGTTTCACCAATGTCGTTCTCTGTCGGTTAGATGAGAATGGAAAAGGGTGGATTGTTGATGGATGCCAGTTGTGTGTTGTTTACTTT
>CAKUYF010000135.1 GCA_934702115.1 uncultured Eubacteriales bacterium
GTTGATGCACAAGCCATTTCCACCACACTCTTGCTTTGCCATTCCTTTTCACCATTCAACACACCAACCACCACTTTTCTCCTTCTCCCTTTTCCCCATTCCATTCCCTTTCACAACACTCATGCCATCCCATCATTCAACACTCTTTCACTTCATCCATGTGCTCATTGTGATGATTGAGAGAAGACATGCATGAACGGATTGTTTGTGATGGATGTGCTGTGTTTCAATCACCATTTTGTAAAGAAAACCAAGTGGAAAAGTGACCACGAACACCCTTTGCTCCGTCTTCCATTCCTTGTGCTTTACAAATCAAGCACAGTGAGTGTTGTGTTTGATTTCAATGCATCTCTCAGTGATGCTACACCTGCATATCCAATTCTGTTCTCTGTTGATTGGATAAGAATGGAAAAGAGTGGATTGTTGATGGGTGTCATTTGTGTGTTATTTCATTTGTGTTCACCACCCAAATCGAGTTTCGTGAGTGTTGTGTTTGATTTCAATCCATCACTCAATGATGTTGCTCCTATATCTCCAATCCAGTTGACTGTTGATTTGATGAGAATGGAAAAGAGTGGATTGTTGGCGGATGCTATTATAATGTTGTTTCTTTTTGTGTTACCAGCCAGATTGAGTTGAGTGAGTGTTGTGTTTGATTTCAGTGCATCACTCAATGATGTTGCTCCCGTGTCTTCAATAGCATTTACTGTTGATATGATGAGAAAAGAGTGGATTGTTTATG
Source organism: uncultured Eubacteriales bacterium (assembly GCA_934702115.1). Lineage (GTDB taxonomy): Bacteria > Bacillota > Clostridia > Oscillospirales > Acutalibacteraceae > UMGS1491. The sequence continues at coordinate 743 of CAKUYF010000135.1, forward strand.
GATGCCATTTGTGTGTTGTTTCTTTTGTGTTTACAATCCAACCAGAGTTGAGTGATAATTGTGTTCGTCTTCAATACATCACTCATTGATGTGGCCCCTGTGTCTCCAATATAGTTCCCTGATGTTTTGATGAGAATGGAAAAGAGTGGATTGTTGGCGGATGCTATTATAATGTTGTTTCTTTTTGTGTTCACCACTCAGATCGAGTTGTGTGAGTACTGTGTTTGTTTTCAATGCATCACTCAATGATGTTGCTCCTGTTTCTCCAATTTCGTTTCCTGTTGATTATATGAGAATGAAAAAGGAGTGGTTTGTTTGTGGATTCCGTTTGTATGTGTTCTTCTATCTTTACCGTGTAGATAGAGTTGAGTGAGTGTTGTGTTTGATTTCAATGCCCCACTCAACGATGTTGCTCCTTGTTCCCCAAAAAAGTTGCCTGTTGATGGCATTTAGCAAAATTAGTAAAACGCCCTTTGCTTTTATCAGTTTTCAGTAATATGTTTCCATGGAAGACCTTCTAAATTGATTTCTTTGCATGGAACGATGTTCATCAAAAGACAAAACCTCTTCGTCGTCAATTCGCCATCGATTTGTCCCGTGTCACAACATCTGAACGAGTTTCAGAACTCTTTCTAAAAGCACAGCAAACTCTCAAAAAAGATGCTCTGTTGCCCTTTCCATTCGTTGATGAGCTTCATCAAACACAGTGCTTCTTTATTTCCTTTGTTTGCAGCCTCGGAAATCAGTGATTCAGCACGTTCCACATCCTGTTCCATTCCATGTCCAAATGCACAACATTTGGCAAGAATGAGCATTGCGTCAGCGTCACCAAGGGCCACACAGTCTTCAAGAAGCGCCACGGCTTTTGAGTGGTTTTGCGGGACACCATTTCCTTCCATCAGCCTTCTTGCCAGCTCTCTCTTTGCGTCCACGTCTCCCTGTACCATAACTTCCTTTTCATCCTCACCTTGTGCCTTCACGTCTTTCTTGTCTGTCATTTCTGTGCTTTTTTGGTGTTTTGTTGTTTTTGAAGCGAGAAAAAGAGAAAAAAAAAGGGAGAAGTCAAAGAGAAAAACAAACGAAAGCGCGTTGTCAAAGTTGATTCTTTTATTGTGGAGAAGACACACATTCATTTTTGTGGTTGTGGCAGTGTGGTATGCACACAATGTGAAAAAGGAGAGGGGTGGGGAGTGTTGTGGAATGGGCAGAGGGCAGGGGGTTTGAGTTTGAGAGTGAAGAGGGATGAAAGGGTGGGGGTTTGGTGGTTGGATGGGGTGGATGTGAGTGTGATGGCTTGGTGCCAAACACTTTGTCATTGTCAATGTCAGCCACATCAACCCATCCCTCTATGGTCAGCCACAGTGCAGTTTGTTTCAAAGCCGTTGTGTTTGTTGCCACTTCAATCAGTGTGTTGGTGCTGTTGTGTTGTCCCACTTTTGCCCTTTGTCCCAATCCCCTTTTTCATTGATGATTGTCATCTCTTTGTTGCTTGCACCATGAGCTGTGTCAGTGTTTGGTTGGTTGGTGTGTTGTGTGACGTCATGTGATGGAGTGAGGTGTGGATGATGCAGTGTGTCTCGCTGTCCACTCCCAAAAAGGCAGCACAGCACACGGCCCTGTTTGCATGTGATG
>CAKUYF010000136.1 GCA_934702115.1 uncultured Eubacteriales bacterium
GGAGAAAAGTTTTTGTTAGGTAAGTTGGTGAAATTTGATAAATGTTCTATAATAATCGAACTTCCTGATAAATGTATTTTAGAAATTCCCAGAAAGAATATTTCACGTATTAACTTAAAAATGCTAAAGGAGAATTAAAATGAGTATCGAAATTTTTGAAGCACTAAGATCACTTGAAAAAGAACGTGGCATATCAATGGACTTTATGATTGAAAAAATTACTAAAGCTATTGTTACAGGTTGCAAAAATAACTACGGAGGAAATGAAGACGTAATAGTAAACTTCGATGAAGAGGCAGGAATTTTCGAAGTTAATTTACTTAAAACAGTAGTGGACGAAGTAGAAAATCCAGGTAAAGAAATATCACTTAAAGATGCTTTGAATATTAAAAAAAATGCTACTATAGGAGATCAAATAGCTATATCGCTCGATACTAAACAGTTCGGCCATATTGCTGCTCAAACCGCTAGAAATATCATTAGACAAGGTATAAAAGATGGTGAAAAAAATCAAATAACTCAAGAATTTCAAAATAAACAGGACAGCATAGTAATAGCTACTGTTGAAAGAATAGACGAAAAATCCGGTGCATTTACTTTGAAAATAGGAAAAGCTGAGACTACCCTCCCCCAAAGTGAACAAATCGGTAATGAAAAAGTAAAAGAAGGCGACCATCTTAAAGTATACCTATCAGAAGTTAAACCTACAGAAAAAGGCCCTAGAATAATGATTTCAAGAACAAATCCTAATTTTTTAGCTAAACTTTTTGAAAATGAAGTTCCTGAAATTGCAGACGGTACTGTACAAATTAAAGCTATATCCAGAGAAGCCGGTTCAAGAAGTAAAATTGCTCTGCTCAGCCATAACCCTAACGTGGATCCTATAGGATCATGTATAGGTACAAAAGGATCAAGAATAAATGCAATCATAAAAGAAATAGGCGGTGAGAAAATAGACCTCATCGAATACAATGAAAACCCTGAAAAGTTTATAGCCGCAGCTTTGGCACCTGCAAAAGTAACTCAAGTTGAATTCGATAAAGAGAGTCCAAACTCTTGCAGAGTAACAGTACCAAATAACCAGCTCTCACTTTCTATAGGAAATCATGGGCAAAACGTCCGCTTAGCCGCTAAGCTCACTGAACACAAAATTGATATACATCCCGAGAGTAATGCTTTTAAAGAGTAAATTTAAATTAAGGAAGATTGCTATACCTTGAAACAAACTAAACATATACCCATTAGAAAATGTATCGGATGCGGGGTCCAAAAATCTAAATCAGAATTTGTAATGATAGTCAGACCCCCTAGAAAATCTAAAGATAAAAAACTACATGTTGAAATTCAAACACAACATAAAGATGGGCGAGCAGCTTATTTATGTAAAAATGCGGAATGTTTGAAAAAAATTAAAAAAAGCAGAAAAATTGAAAAAACTTTTTCTTGTAAAGTAGAACCAGAAATATATGCAGCTCTTGAAATGGCGGTGAAACCAGATGAATGATAAATTTTTAAGCTTTTTAGGAATAACAATGAAATCCGGTAACTTAACCTTAGGAATGGATCCAGTTAAAGATAATTTGTTTAAAAGAAATATAACTTTGATCCTGACTTGTAAGGATATCTCTAACTCTTCACTTAAAGAAATCAGTTACATCGCTAAGCAAAATAATATCAATATTAAAAGTATAAACTATACCAAAGATGAAATTTACTCAGCGATCGGAAAGTACGCCGCTATTATAGGGGTCTCTGGAGATAATTTCATAAAAAAATTAAATACTTTAATTGAAACAGAAATTACTGATCCTCAGCATTAAGAAACAAACGGGAGGAATAATTTATATGTTAATAAAATATAGAGTACATGAAGTCGCTAAAGATTTAGGAGTTCCCAGTAAAGAAATAATAGAAATTTTAAAAAAATATTTGGGTGAAGAAAAAAAACATATGACTGCACTCACAGAAAAGGAACTTAATATAATCTTTGAATATTATACTCAAAAAAATCAAGTGGAAAACTTGGATGAATACTTCGCTTCAGCAAATTCATCCCATGAGAAATCTAAAAAACCTCCACAAGAAGTTATTAAAGAAGTTAAAAACAAATATTCATCAATATCAAGAAATACTCCAGAAAATAAACAGTCCTCTAAAACTACAGACTTATCCAAAAAGGAAAAATTTGAAAATAAAATTGTAATAACCGGAAGCTCCAAAAATGTAACCTCGGAAGCTCCACACGCAGAAGGACGAATCGTTAATACTAGATTTGTAAACGTTAATATAGATAAATATAATGAAAAGTACGACAGAATCGCTTCGGAAAAAATTAAATCAGATCAGACCTTAAATAAACAAAAAATAG
>CAKUYF010000137.1 GCA_934702115.1 uncultured Eubacteriales bacterium
GTATATTATAAGCGCCTAAAATAAAAACTACTCTTTTGACTTTAAGTTAAGAGAGTTTTTTTAGACAAAAATTCACTATTTTAAATTTATTTCCATAATCTATTAAAGAAAATATTTGTAAAATCTAAACTTAAAAGAGGTGAAAAAATGAAAACTACCACTTTTCTTCCATTAAATAAAGCTTCTCCCGAAAAATCTTATGAGGTTATAGATATAAGATTAAATAACACTCATCGAAGGAGAATACTGGATTTAGGTCTTATACCGACTACCACTCTTAAAGTATTGCAAAAAAGTCCTTTAGGAGATCCTGTAGCATATTTAATCAGAGGCAGTGTGATAGCCTTAAGAGAAGAGTATACTAAAAAAGTCATTGTAAAAGAAGTTTAAACAAAATAATTATACCATTGACTTTTTAGCATCGGAGCTGAAGCTACAATGAAAAGTACTAACCTATCTACCATAGAACTCAAAACTCCGAAAAATAAAAATTTTATTTCTAAGAATTTCAAAACCATAGCAGTAGCCGGAAATCCAAACGTCGGAAAAAGTACAGTATTTAATGCACTTACAGGTCTTAATCAACATACAGGAAATTGGCCCGGAAAAACTGTAGAACGTGCTCAGGGTAAGTATACTTATCATGAAAAAGATTATCGTCTCATCGATATCCCTGGAACATATTCACTGCTTTCTAATTCTCCGGAAGAAGAAATAGCTAGAAATTTCATTTGCTTTGAAAAACCTGATGCCGTAATTGTAGTGATGGATGCTACTTGCTTGGAAAGAAACCTAAATTTGACACTTCAAATTCTAGAACTTACAAGAAATGTTGTGATCTGCTTAAATCTAATAGATGAAGCAAAAAGAAAAAATATTTACATAGATAAAGACGAACTTTCTTTGCAGTTAGGAGGAGTACCGGTAATAGCAACTAATGCAAGAGATAAGATAGGCATTGAAGATCTAATGAATGCAGTTGAAAATATAAGCGAAAAAAAAATTAAGATATTTAAAATCAAAAATAATTATGGTGAATGCCTGGAAAGTTCAATAGAAAAAATACAGGCAACTTTACCAACCTATAAAGATGATAATTGTTTAAATAACTTCATAGATTACAGGTGGATTAGCATCCGGCTTTTAGAAGGAGATTCTAGCTTTAAAAAATCATTCAAAGCTTATCTTTATGAAAATATCCTTGAAAATCCTGAAGTTTTAAATGCAGTTTTTAATGAAAGGGAAAAATTAAGACTTGAAAATATAAGTTCTAGAGATTTAAAAGATAAAATAGTAGAGTCTATAGTAAAAAAAGCAGAAACAATATATAAGATTTGTGTCAAGGAAGAAAATGTAGATTATCAATGTTCCGATAGAGCTATTGATAAATTTCTCACTTCCCCATTAACCGGATTCCCTACTATGATAATTCTTCTTTTAGGTGTATTTTGGATAACAATTACAGGTGCCAATTATCCCTCTGAATTAATTTCAAGCTTACTTTTTGGATTTGAAGAAAAATTGATTAATTTTTTTACTAATTTAGGCGCTTCTCCTTGGATTTACGGAATTTTAATTTCAGGAATTTACAGAACATTGGCGTGGGTAGTTTCTGTAATGCTTCCCCCTATGGCTATATTTTTTCCGCTCTTTACTTTACTTGAAGATGTAGGTTATTTGCCGCGAATTGCTTTTAACTTAGATAGCATTTTCAAAAAATGCGGTTCGCACGGGAAACAGGCTTTAACAATGTGCATGGGATTTGGATGCAACGCCTGCGGGGTTACAGGATGCCGTATTATAGATTCGCCGCGAGAAAGGCTAATTGCAATTTTAACAAACAATTTTGTGCCTTGTAACGGAAGATTTCCTATACTGATTTCTATAATTGGAATGTTTTTTATTGGAGAATCACTCAATGCTACAAACTCATTATTATCCACATTAATCTTAACTGCGACTATTATATTTGGAGTAGGAATGACTTTTATAGTTTCTAAATTACTGTCAACAACTTTGCTTAAAGGAATTCCATCTTCATTTATACTTGAGCTGCCTCCTTACCGAAAGCCTCAAGTTGGAAAAGTTCTTATAAGATCGCTACTTGACAGGACTATTTTTGTTCTTGGTAGAGCAGTAGCAGTAGCCGCACCGGCAGGATTTGTAATTTGGATTATGGCTAATACTTATATAAATCAGATAAGCTTATTATCTTACTGCTCAAATTTCTTAGATCCTTTTGGAAGAATGATAGGTCTTGACGGAGTAATATTAATGTCATTTATACTTGGATTCCCCGCTAATGAAATAGTATTTCCTATCATTATAATTAGTTATATGTGCGGA
>CAKUYF010000138.1 GCA_934702115.1 uncultured Eubacteriales bacterium
GCTTTAGACATCTTATTGAAGCAGATTTAAAGCTGAAATCAAGTCTACTTGATTTCAAAACCATTATTTCAGAGCTGATAGTTCTTTTGCTTGAAGAATTAAAAAGCTAATCAGACTTTTATTTTAAATTTTTTATAAGCTGTTAAATTCACTTATTAGTTTTAAAATTTTAAGATCTGAGGTTAATTCTAGTTATTCTCAAATTCATATTCGCTTTGTGAGGTATTTAAATCTAAACTGAATTTTTCTTTATATGTGTTAATTATAAAATTATACTTATTTCTGGATTTCATTTTCTTTAAAAAGATCCTTTATTTTTTAGATAGACAATCAATTTGCTCTTTAAAATCACAATTCTTAAATGATATTTGAATAATTCTAACATCTTAAAAAAATTAAATAAAATAAAAATTGTATAGTATCAGCTAAAATACTATACAATTAATTTTTGCTAAACTATCGAGTATAGGAATCTTCACTTTTACTCTGAGTTTCTCCTCTATCTTCGAGTAAAACTACATTTGTGTCAAACGAGCTTCCGGCTGATCTTCCTGAAGAAGTTCTAAATACAGAAAGAGTTACCGTTTCGCCCGGCTTAAATTTATAGAGCTCGCCATAAAAGGCATCAAAGCTTGTAACATTTGTATTATTTATCTTAGTTATAATATCTCCTACTTGTACTCCTGCGGATTTCAAGTTGCTGTCCGAACTTATTTCTGAAATTATTATTCCAACGGGAACATTATAAATTTGTGCTTGATAATTACTTATCATTTTAGCTGTTATTCCTAATCTAACTCTTCCGGAAACGTATCCTTTACTTATTATATCGCTTACTACATCCTTCACTACATTAGACGGAATCGCAAATCCCATTCCTTCAAGTCCAACAGCGCCAATTTTTAAAGAGTTTATTCCTATAACTTGACCATACATGTTTATAAGTGCTCCACCTGAATTTCCGGGATTTATAGCTGCATCAGTCTGTATATATTTAACCAAGCTATTTGGTGAACCGTCTTTAGAACGATTTACTGCTGAAACAATCCCACGCGTAAGAGAGCTTGCAAAATCCAGACCTAAAGGATTTCCGAGGGCTAATACTGATTCTCCTACTTTTACTTGATCCGAATCACCAAGAGTAGCACATACAAGGTCTGTTCTATCACACTTTATAACAGCAATATCTGTTCGTGTATCATAGCCTACTACTTTACCTGAAAACTCCTCATTATTGCTCAGAACAATTTTTATATTATTTTTCTTAGAATTGTTTACTACATGAGAGTTAGTAACTATATATCCTTTTTGATCTATGATAATTCCCGAACCTTGACTTACAGGATCAGAAATTATGTCCGCTGCCGAATCATAAACTACTACTCCTACAACACACGGAGATACTTTAGAATAAATGGTTTCGGCAGAAAGCTGATTTTCGTCTTCCGGCTTAGGCTCAAATTTTATGTCTGCTTGATCTAAAATTCCCCCTTGAGAGGAAGAACCGGAACTGCTTTGAGAGTTGGAAGAAATCAAAAGTCCGTTATTCCAAAAGTAAACAATGCAGACGATAAGTGAAATCACTAAAAAAGTAAGTATTGCTATTGTACTGGAAAGAAATATTTTTAGCTTTCTATCCATACTGTCAACTCTTTGATTAAAATCTCCCATTTTGTCACCTGACTTTTCATTTACAGAGCTTTCAGACTTTTCATTTTCTGAAAACACAGACTCAGAAGAGCATTCATATTCATTCTCCTGATTTTCATCTTGGAATTTAAATTCATTAGTATCATTACTTTCAAAATTATCTTTCACGTTCATCCCTCTTTTTCTACCTTTGATTTTTAACTAAGCTATTCTTTATTGGCAATTTCGCCGTTTTCCATTAAGCTTTCAAATTCCTTGGCATTCATTTTTTCATTTGCAACTAAAAACTGTGCAACCAAGTGTAATTTTTCTATATTATTTTGAAGTATTTCTTGAGCTTTTTCATAGCACTTTGAAATTATATTTTTAACTTCTGCATCTATCTTTGAAGCTGTTGCCTCAGAATAATCTTTTATATTATTCATATCCTTGCCTATAAATACTTCAGAGTTACTTGTTCCGTAAACAATGGGGCCCATTGATTCACTCATACCATATTCCATAACCATAGCTCTTGCAAGCTTTGTTGCACGTTTAATATCATTTGAAACTCCTGTGGTGGTATCTCCTAAAACGAGCTTCTCTGCTACCATTCCTCCAAGAAGCACTACTATCTCTTCCGTCAATTTCTTTTTAAACATACAGTACTGATCTTTTTCAGGTAAGGAAAGAGTAT
>CAKUYF010000139.1 GCA_934702115.1 uncultured Eubacteriales bacterium
CTCATAAATCACATTAAATTTGATATTGTTTAACCTATCTATCTACTAAACTCATCGCCGGCTTAGGACTGCATAAACAAATTACTATCCAAAATACTATTTAAAGCTAAGAAAACTACTGATATTTTAAATAAATTAATTTGGCGGAGCGGGTGGGATTCGAACCCACGTGGGATTGCTCCCAAACTGATTTCGAGTCAGCCCCGTTATGACCACTTCGATACCGCTCCAAATTTTTTATATTCACATATGTATATTTTATTTTTATTTTCGTGTAATGTCAAGGCGGTAAAAATTATTTTTGGATTTCTTCCCATTTTTGACATAATATTTCCTTTAGCTTGAGCAATAATAAAAGAGAGAAATGCAAGTGCAATGTTAAAGATTATAGGAGGTATATGAAACAAGTAATATACATAGACATACTAATTGCAGTTAATCTAATAATCAATTATTTTCTAATACTTGCAACAGCTAAATTTCTATACCTAAAGCTAAACCGTAAAAGATTAATATTCGGAGAAATTTTAGGCGCTATTTATTCATTATACATATTTCTTCCCAATTTAAATCTAACAGTATCATTAATCATTAAATTTCTCATGTCCTTAACCATAATATGGACTATATTCGGCATTAAAAATTTTAAGTTATTTATAAAAACTCTCACTTGTTTTTATATTATAAGCTTTTGTTTTTCCGGCATAATGTTCGCACTTTGGTATGCACTACGACCTAATGGAATGACAATAAATAATGGTGTAGTTTATTTTAATATTTCTCCAGTAATGCTTATTTCTCTTACTTTAATCTCTTACATAATTTTAGAACTTATAAATCGAATACTGGATAAAAGAGAAAGCAAAAGTCTATTATACGATGTATGTATAAAGGTAGGAAATAAATCTACTCATATCAAAGCTAAAATAGATACAGGAAATTCTTTAACAGAGCCTTTTTCTCAGTTACCTGTTATAGTTGCAACATATCAATCCTTAGAAGCGGTTCTTCCGAAAGATTTTCCCTCTTCACTTTTATCAAATAATATCGGACCGGAATACGTTAACCCATCAAATACGAATATACGATTAATCCCTTTTAAAACTGTTTCCGGTGATGGACTATTCCCTGCTTTTAAACCTGATAGCATTAGTATAAAAAGCGGCCCTGATCGCCAAGCATATGTTGCCGTTTGCCCTGATAAATCTTTACCTCGCGAAATGTCAGCTTTGATAAATCCTTTGCTTATAGATTAAATATAAAAATTATTAGGAATGGGAGAGATCAAATTTTGAAAATTATCATAACTTATATTAAAAAAATATGGTTGAAAATAAAAAATTTATTGGGAATTTTTCAAAAAAAGGAAATATTTTATATTAACGGACCTGAAACTTTACCCCCTCCACTAAGCAAAGAAGATGAAAACTCTATAATGGATAAGATTTTATCCGGTGCCCCTCAAACTGTCCGAGAGCCTCTTATAACACATAATCTTAGACTGGTTGTATATATTGCTAAAAAATTTGACTCTTCAGGAATTCCTATTGAGGATTTAATTTCCATAGGTAGTATAGGACTTATTAAAGCTGTAAATACTTTTTGTCCTTCCAAAAACATAAAGCTTGCAACTTATGCTTCAAGATGCATCGAAAATGAAATTTTAATGCATTTGAGAAAAAATGCTCAACTTAAGAATGAAACCTCTATTGACGAACCCTTAAATATTGATAGAGATGGAAATGAACTATTATTTTGTGACGTCCTGGGAAGTGATAAAGATGTAATTACAGTAAAACTTGAACAAGAAGTAGAATGTTCACTTGTGAGAGACGCTGTAAAAGGTCTTTCTGAAAGAGATAAGCTTATAATGGAGCTTAGATTCGGTCTTTCAAATAGAAAAGAACATACTCAAAAAGAAGTAGCGGATTTATTAGGCATTTCACAATCCTATATTTCAAGATTAGAAAAAAGAATTATAGAAAAATTAAAAAGAGATATCGAAAAAGTTTCATAAAAAAATATAAATATTGATTGCTTTTTTCAGCAATACGACTTTTATTTGGATTTTTAAAAAATATTGAAAATTTCTCTTGACAAAGCAGATAGATATATGATAAAATTCAATTCGTTGGTGGAATGCGGGTGTAGTTCAATGGTAGAACTTCAGCCTTCCAAGCTGATAGCGTGGGTTCGATTCCCATCACCCGCTCCATTATTCAAATTGGTAGTTATTCCAAGAGGTTTGTCTGCGCTAGTAGCTCAGCAGGATAGAGCAACTGCCTTCTAAGCAGTAGGTCAGGGGTTCGAA
>CAKUYF010000140.1 GCA_934702115.1 uncultured Eubacteriales bacterium
GGAGAGAGCTTTCTTCTACTAAAAATTCATACGATTTAGGATTAAGTTTAGAAGTAGATTTCAAGTTAGGTTCTTTTATTAAATTTTTTTCTTCTAATTTTGAAATTATTTCCTGTTTAAATTTAAACATATCTTCTATTCCGACGATTGAGACTTTGACTAAATTTTTTTCTGTAGCTATACCGCTTATTGAATTTCCTTTATTAACTGTATTAGCTTTTACTATTGTTCCTTTAGCGTCATTTTTCAGACTTGATAAGACTTCCAATTCTACACCGTACTTTTGAGCTGTTTTAATAGATACATCCTTAAGAACTTGTGAACCGAGTGAAGAAAGCTTAAACATTTCTTGATAAGAGATAGAGTCCAGTTTTCTTGCAGAAGGTACAAGTCTTGGGTCAGCAGTATATACTCCGTCAACATCGGTATATATTTTACATACATCTGCTTTTATTTCTCCTGCTATAGCAACGGCACTGGTATCTGATCCACCTCTTCCGAGGGTCGTTATATCATTCAAGGCATCCACACCTTGAAATCCAGCGACTATTACTATATTTTTTTGTTTTATTTCAGATTTAATTCGGTCAGTAGTTATTTTTTGGATTTGTGCGTTTGAATGGATTGAATCAGTTCGGAATCCTGCTTGCCAACCTAGCAGTGATTTAGCCGGGAATCCTAATCTTTGGATAGCCATTGCGAGTAAGGAAGCGGAGATTTGTTCTCCTGCGGATAATAATACGTCCATTTCTCTTTTTGAAGCTTGATCATTAATTTCTACTGCCATATTTACGAGTTTATCAGTAGTATCGCCTTGAGCAGAAACTACGACGATTACATCATATCCTTTTTTATAAAATGGGATGATTTTTTTTGCTACATTAAATATATGGTGGCTGTCAGCTACAGAGCTCCCGCCAAATTTTTGAACTATTATGCTCATAAAGAATTTGCCCTCCTTGCAATAGTGGATGAAAATAAAAGATGATATTATAAATTTATGCTGTTCATTTAAAATATGATATAGATTTAAAATTACTATTATTCAGATGTATCGGGAGCTGATTCAATTCTGCTTTCCACTGCGGGTTTTTCTGCTTTAGGTTTTTCAGTATTAGGCTTTTCGGTGCGGGGCTTTTCGGTGTTGGGCTTTTCCTCCGGGGTAGATGAGGGGATATTATCTTCCGTGTTTAAGTTAGAAGAGTTATTGCTGGTGGATTCTTGATTATTTTCTTGAGAACTGTTTTCGGAAGATGAAGAATTATTATTTTCTTTTTGTATTATTGGTGCTTTAGCTATATGGCCGTTACATGTAGAAGGCATATTAGACGGGGAATAGTATCCTGTAGCGACATTTCCGCATCCTATTGTTGCAAGCTTACCGCTATTTTTGCAATATGTTGCTTGAACCACTTCCGGATCAAAATTAAAGTCTATATTAGGTTTATCTTTGAGATATTCAGTCATAATATGCTTCCATATTCTTATAGCGGATCCCGTTTCTCTGATTCTTTTCGGATTATCGTAGCCTGTCCAGATTCCGGCTACGGCATATGGGCTTAATCCTATAAACCAACTATCGAAGTCGTCGTTAGTAGTACCTGTTTTTCCCACTATATTCCAACCGGCTATATTAGCGGATCGCCCTGTACCTTCCGGTCCGATTACTACATTTCTTAAAAGTCGATTCATAATTGTAGCCGTTTGAGAGCTGACGGCTTGAATCGGGACATCATCTCTATGATCCAGTAAGACTTTATCATTTCGATCTGTTACATAAAAATAGGTATACGGTTTAAAATATTTTCCGCCATTACCAAATATTTGGAAAGCACCAGCCATTTCTCTTGGAGTGACTCCATAATGTGTTCCGCCGGTTGCAAGAGCGGAAAGAGATGTGGCGTCATTTGAGTCTAAACTGGTGAAGCCGAGCTTTTTAGTTAAAAATTCATAACTTTTTTCAGTGGTTAATAGGTTTATGAGCTGGGCAACCGGAGCATTTGCGGATTTTTCAAGTGCCCATTGAAGCGTTACTTGTCCACGATATCCTTTATACCAGTTATCCGGCCAATTTTTGTATACTCCTGGACCTATAGGTATCGCAACGGGTTGGTCAGGGATAAGCGAAGAGTAATTATATATTCCTTGGTCTATGATAGGGGTGTATGCGGAAAGAGGTTTAATTGTAGATCCGGGCTGTCTTTTAGCTACGTTAGCTCTGTCATATATAAGATTTGCCGTTTTTTCTTTTCGAGATCAGATAGTAGCCAAAA
>CAKUYF010000141.1 GCA_934702115.1 uncultured Eubacteriales bacterium
GGATGGGACTGTCGTATCAAGCGATGTACTAGTGAAGATATGCTCGGCTCTTGGTTGCACTATGGATGATATCGTTGAGATTGTACAGGACAGCAACTAAAATGTATTTCGAGTAAAAGAGGAGTCATGTATTATGGGAGAAGGAAATAGATCTTCTGCACAGTTTAGCATTTATAAAGTCTGTTTTGAAGAAGTTGAGCGTGAATTTACTTTTGAAGAGACAGATTCCAAAGAAGAGTATGCCTCCAAAATAGTAGAAGCACTTGTGAACAGTGTGGCTAAAATAGTGAAAAAACGTCCTTATTCTCAGATGCACTGGGTAGAGTACAAGGGCTTTTGCGGCATTCTTTTCAAAACTGTTCATGATCCCTCATGGGAAGGTGTTGCCAGAGAAATAATCAGTGGCAATCAGTACGAAAAAGAACAGCCGGAAATGCCTAAAGATTTTTTGAAAAATACAAATATTTCCTATGTGTTGTTTTATATCCACGAAGGAAGTGTGTATGCACTAACTGGTGGATATGGAAGTAACTACATTTCAAAATTTATTGAGAAAAACTTCGGTTTATATCTAATACCGAAAATCGTTGAAAAGAATAATCCGGTAGTCAAAACAATAATTCAAAACAACCTACTTGGCAATCAGACTGCAACGCAAAAAACGAACAAACAGTCTACGAGTATTTCCATAGAACAAGACATGAGCAGTATTTTTCGTCAGTTAAATATTGAAATTGACAGAGGTGTAGCGGAAGATCTTGGAATCGAATTTAACAAAGAGGAATCCGAAAGCAAAAAAATAGGAATTATGAACAAGGACTCCTTAGTTATTCGCAGATCGATCTCGCTTTCCGAATTGCAAACGCTTATCCATAATATTTATGACTTAGAACGAACTCCAGACAATTTTGCTTTGAATTATCTTGTGTTGGCAAGTAAAAAGCGGATTAAAAATTCCGAGTTATATGATAAATTAATTGAGATACTAATTGCGAAAGAATTTGATCGGTTTATTCTCTCTGGAGATGATTACACCTCCTTTTACACTGGAGCAGATAGATATGTTTTGTATAACGAAGAGGACACTATTCTGTTAGATAAAACATATCCGCTTTCCTTCCAAGATATTATGGATCAAGTGCCTGATCAAAAGTTTACCAAAAGTGCGCTCCAGAAAATGCTGAAAAAATGGCATATTTCCACCTTCGATAATGCAGGGAACTTTGTTTTGTATAGACTTAGTGTATACGATGCCATTCAGGGAGTTATTGAGTTTGGGTCTGATAACCGTCCGTGTTACTTGTTTAACGGCCAGTGGTATGTGTTCGATGATAAGTTTAGTCGTGTTTTGAAAAGTGAGTTTGAAGAGTTTTTTGTACAACAATTATCAGTGGCTGATGACATTGCAAAGAAGTTTGACCTGAGAAGTAGCGCTTCCACAGAAGATAAATATAATAGTGAATTGCAGGATAACCCGAATATAGCAGTTTCACATACGGTGTTAAGGGATTATGTGGAAATTGCAGATGCAATCTTCTGGGATGAGAGTACTATCTATCTTATGCATAATAAGCACAAGTTTAATGGAGTTGGTGTTAGAGACGTAACTAATCAGGTTTTAACATCAGCTGAATATTTACAACAAAATTTAGCACATAGTGGAAGAGAGTCTTTTCTCGACAGCTATTATGACGCTATAGCTGATAAGTATTCCAAAGCACAAAAAAGTTTTACAATTAAAAAAGATGAATTTATTACGATGCTAACAAGCGGTTGCTCGTTCAAATACGTGATTGGGTATATTGATGGTTTTAAAAAAGGTAGTCAGGCTACGTATGCTAAATATCTAACTATAGAAACAGTTAAAAAGTTAACTGCAAAAGGCATCGGGTGTATTGTGTTGGATATTCACAAATAATCAGTTCTATTTAATGGATATCTTTGATGCTGTTATTTTTAATGAAGAATTATTATGCCAAAGACACAGGAACAAATCAGTTATAACATGCGGCAGGTGAAAAACAAGGATTCCTCAATTGAGCTTGCTTTGCGAAAGGAATTGTGGAGACGAGGCCTGCACTATCGCAAAAACGTTAAATCCGTATTCGGAAAGCCGGATATTGCGTTTATCGGGAAAAAGATTGCCGTGTTTTGTGACAGTGAATTTTGGCACGGATATGATTGGAAAGAACGTAAAAAAAGATTTCAAATCACACCAGGAATTCTGGGTTCCAAAAATCGAGCGCAACATGGAG
>CAKUYF010000142.1 GCA_934702115.1 uncultured Eubacteriales bacterium
GCAGAGGACGTTGTAAAAGTTGGAGATATCCTTTATGGTACACCAGCTTTAGCGAACCAGTTTATTAACGCACTGGTTAATAGGATTGCGCTTGTAAGAGTACAGAGTGCTACATTTAACAACCCGTATGAGATTCTGAAAAAAGGTTATATTGAGTTTGGTGAAACGGTTGAAGATATTTTCGTTTCTATTGCCAAGGTCGTAGAGTTTGACCCCGAGAAGGCAAGCGCCAGAGAGTTCAAGAGAACGTTCCCGGATGTTCGGTCAGCTTTCCATGTTATGAACTGGCGTGTTATGTACCCGGTAACAATCCAGGATGAGGACTTAAAACAGGCGTTCTTATCTATGGACGGTGTGCAGAACCTTATTGCTAAAATTGTAGATGCTGTTTACACAGCCGCAAATTACGATGAGTTCTTACTGTTTAAGTATCTTATCATTAAAGCTGTATCACATGGCCACATGTACCCGATGTCTGTAGGTGACGGTACAAAACTCACAGATGCAGCAAAGAAATTCAGAGGAACTTCAAACAAATTGCCTTTCATGAGTTCTGAATACAATGATTCTGGTGTTAAAACAACTACACCAAAAGACCGTCAGGTTATTTTCATGGACGCTGACTTTAATGCGGAGTTTGATGTGGATGTTCTGGCTGGTGCATTTAATATGGATAAAGCCGATTTCATGGGTAGACTTTTCCTGATTGATAACTGGGGCACATTTGACAATGACCGTTTTAATACAATCCGTGAAAACTGTACAGGTATCGAAGAGGTAACAACTAACGAGCTTGCTCTAATGGCAGACGTTAAGGCTATCATTTGTGATGAAAACTGGTTCCAGGTTTACGATAATAAGAATCAGTTTACAGAAAACTATGTTGCGTCAGGACTGTATTGGAATTACTTCTACCACCAGTGGAAAACCGTTTCGACAAGTCCATTTGCAAACGCTGTTGTATTTGTAACTGATACTGCTACTATCACAGAACTGGCAAGCATCACAGCGGAGATTGTAGACAAGAGTGTTTCTGAAGAAGCTATCACTCTTACACTTAAAGCTAGTGCAGACGGTGCTACACTTGCACCTAACAATGTTACATTTGTACAGACCGAACAGCTTACAACTGACGGTATCGCTGTACACCCGTTTGGAGCATTGCTTATCCCTGCTACTAAAGCCGCTACAAATGTTAAACTTGTCGCAACAATTAATGGCGTAACTTATACAGGCGCTACTAGCATCACAAGTGCTAGTGATGTAGGTGCAACTGTAGTTATGAATAAAGGTTGATTGATAAAACTGTAACGTGCTAGCAAAATAATCTATATGTGTGCTATGGTGGGTTGGGTTGACTGACCCACCTTATATGAAAGAGGTGCTAATATGAGTGATAGTGTATATTACCCAGCTGATTATATTGATAGTGCTGGCAATGTGTACCCTACGATTGGAGAGAATATTCGATATGGTCAGAAAGCAAATAAACATTTCGGATTGAATTGGAAAACAGGTTCTATCATGTTACGTGAGGGTGTACTTACAGAAAGTGGGGTTACAGGTGCAAGCTTTAATAGTGACAATAACGCTATATACTTCACTAGCCCTATCAGTATTACGGATTTCAACGTTGCTGTTATCGAAAAATCCCCAGGGGTTGCTGGGAAAGCTATTCCTGTACTCGGTATTGATAGTGCGGGTGGGTGTTATATTTCTGGCGTTGATGCTGGTTATAAAGCAATTTTGTTCGAGTTTGAATATAGGGAGTTGAAGTAAGATGTATATTGAACCCGGTACAAATATTAAGATTTTGAAAGATTGTCCCTTGGATACTACGTATGACCATACGATTTACTTTGCTGATAGAGCTAGTCAGACGAGTTACTTTGCTGGACTTGTGAAGTATAATTTGACTAACTACACTTATCAGAGAGTGAGGAAGGGTGTAGCTAGAGTCGGTGTTAAGGCTGATAATCTGTACGACTGTAATTATATGATGTTTCAGAACACTAACTATGGCAATAAATGGTTCTATGCTTTTATCAAGAGTGTTGAATATGTGAACAATGAAACGTCAGAGATTGAGTTCGAAATTGATGTTATGCAAACATGGTTCTTTGATTATACTCTGGACTATTGTTTTGTTGAAAGAGAACATACAGCAACAGACGAAGTTGGTAGTAATTTAGTACCAGAAAATTTTGATGTTGGGGAGTATGTCAGAAACGGTGGTTATCATGAGC
>CAKUYF010000143.1 GCA_934702115.1 uncultured Eubacteriales bacterium
AGTAAATACAATTGGGTTACAGAAATAAGGACTGCTCCAAGCCTTGATCCTGCACAACGCATGTTTCGGGCAATTACGGAAGGGTTGACAGAGAATGGTTGTAATGTTACTTGCATTTCTGCTCTGCCGATGGGAACGAGTAACACAGATGAAACACATATGACGTTTTCGCGTAGTGAGGAGCGTGAGAACGGAATCCGGTTTATATATCCCGCGTTTCGAGTCGGAAAAATCCGTCGATTGCTTGATTTACACATAAATACAAAAGCCGAAGTAAGAGAGTGGATCCGTATTACCGAAGGAAAGAAGCGTTTTATTATTTGCGATACACTTCTTGCCATGTGTACGGGCGGTGTGCGCAAACTGGCTCAACAGCACCGCGTTAAGGTCTTTTCCTATGTTACAGACTATCCATCTATGGCAACAAGTATCAAATGCAAAAAAGTCAGTTTGCCCCGCAAATTTCTGCAGAGAGCGTATGACAGATATGCAGACGGAGACCTGAAAAAATATGATGGCTACATTCTTGTTGCGGAAGCGCTAAAGGATTTAATTGGATTCAGAGATAAACCGTACATTGTTATAGAAGATGTTATCGCAGTCCCCAAAACTGAGGAACATGTCCCCAAAGAGGACGACGCTCCATTTACAATTGTCTACGGCGGAGCTCTCTGCGAGCGCTTTGGAGTTAATAAGCTTGCTGATGCGGCAACAAAAATTCGTGAGAAAAATATGATCCTCTGTTTTTATGGGAGCGGAGAGAGCGTCAGTTATCTTAACAAACTTAACCACGAGGATTCAAGAATTAAGTACTGCGGTCAAGTATCGTTTGAGCAGCTACAAAGGATTCAACAGGCGGCTGATCTTTTGGTCAATCCAAGACCAAGCAACGAATCATTTTCGGCATATTCATTTCCCTCCAAAACTCTGTCTTATATGCTGTCGGGAACACCGGTGCTCACCACGCGCATTCCAGGTATTCCCAACAGCTACCAGCCGTATCTTTTGTGGTTTGACGAAGAGGATACCAATTCAATGGCAAAAAGAATTGAGTCGATTATGAATACTCCGCCAGCACAACTGAAGGAAATTGGGAAGAGAGCGTATACATATGCCAGAGACGAGAAGAACAGTCTCGCACAGTCAGCAAGGTTGCTCTCATTTGCGGAGTGTGAAATCCATGAATGAAAAAAATGGTGCAAAAAAAATTTTAACTGCTGGAGTTGGTTATATTCTCGGCGGAATCCTTATTAAAGGGATCGCGTTTATAACAACTCCCATATTCTCACGGCTGATGACAACGGAGGAGTTTGGGCAGCTTAACACATATCTGTCCTATGAGAGTATCCTTGCGATGCTCATAGGCTTCCAATTTGCCGGATGTCTCAAAAATGCAAAAATTAAATACGCAGACATTTCAGGCGGGCTGGACACCTTTTTTTCAAATTTAATTGCTTTGTTGCTGCTTCATTCTGCTGCAGCCCTTGTGTTGGTTAATGTTTTTTCTGGGATCATTATGCATTTGACAGGAATCAGATCGCTTCTGCTTCTCAATCTCTTGGTTTTGAATTGCTTCGGAAATGCGGCAATGACCGTTTACAATTCTTTTGTATCGCTCAATTACCAATACAAAAAATATGTCGCCATTTCGGTATTCAACGCTTTAGCAAACGTGGCATTGTCGTTATTGCTTATCTTTACCGCCTTGAGCGGTGATAAGAGCATGGCAAGAATCCTTGGGTATGTTCTTCCATATGTGTTCATTTCGCTGTACCTCATAGTGTCTTCTTTTCATAAGAGCAAGCCGAAACTTCATAGCCCTGAAAAATACAATGTTTTTGCTTACCGCTTTTGTGCTCCGTTGATTCCAAACGGATTTGCAGAGGTTATGCTGACCCAGTTCGGCAAATTATCGGTTGATCGCTATTGCGGAGCTGCTACCATGGGCGTTTATAGTCTTGCATATAATGTTTATTCTATCGTTGCGACCGTTAAGCTTGGCATGGATTATATTGTGGGACCATTTTACTTTGATAAGCGTGCGGTGGAAGATTATTCCGGCTTGCGAAAAACTTTTTTCATTTACAGCCGCAGTCTGGCTATGATTTCAACTTTGATTATGCTTTTTTCGCCAGAAATCATCCGGATTTTAGGGGACCAGCCATACTATGATGCACGGTTGAGTGCCATTCCCCTCATTGCAGTAAGCTACTTTAGCTTTCTGTGCTATATGCTTT
>CAKUYF010000144.1 GCA_934702115.1 uncultured Eubacteriales bacterium
GCTTTGTTTATAGAGTTTTTACCATATTTCCCGTCTCCGAGTATTGGGTGACCAATGTGAGAGAAATGCGCTCTGATTTGATGAGTTCTTCCTGTGAGTAAATGTACTTCTAAAAGACTATAATTAGGAATTTCTTTAATTACCTTATAAGAAGTCAGAATAGTTTTTAGAGAAGATTTACTATCATAAGAATTTTTTATATAAACTTTATTTTGTGATTCATTTTTTTCAAGGTAGCCCTTTAAGGTATCCGACTTTTTTTCTAATTTGCCTGTTACAATACAAAGATAAAATTTATTTATTTCTCTTTTTTTTATTTTTTCATTAAGTATTGCAAGAGAAGCTGCGTTTTTTGCTGCGATTACTAATCCCGAAGTATTGCGGTCTATTCGATTTACAAGAGCCGGGGCAAAAGATAGTTCATTTTCAGGATTATATTGACCTTTTTGATACAGATAATTTTTAATTCTGTTTATTAGAGAGTCAACCTTACATTCCTTATCAGGGTGGACGATAAGTCCTGGAGGTTTGTTAATAATTATTAAATTATCATCTTCAAATATTACATCAATGTTTACAGGTGATTTTTTAAAGTTGAACTCAGAAACTGAATTTTCTAAAAATTCGTCTTTGATATATAAAGAAACTACGTCTTCCGTAGAGAGCCTATAATTAGGCTTGATTTTTTTATTATTGACTTTTATTTTTTTAGTTCGTATATATTTATATATTAAAGATTCTGGAAGGTTAGGAAATACCTTTTGAAGAAAAGAGTCTATACGTTTATTGGCGTCATTTGTTTTAATAGTTATATTTTTCACGGCTAGTTACTCCTAAAATTTTGATTTTTTATTGAAAAAGTATGTATATTATGATAAAATGAAGGTTAGGTTAAAAGTTAACAGAAGGGGACAATATAATTGGGAGAAGAAGTACACGCAGGGCACAGGGAAAGACTTAGAAAGAAATTTTTAATGCATGGAATAGAAGTTTTTGAAGATCATGAAATATTGGAGCTACTTTTATTCTACGTAATTCCTAGGAAGAATACAAATGTTATAGCACACAGTCTTTTAAATAAGTTTGGAAGTATACCCGGGATAATGGAAGCGCCGATTAGCTCACTTAAAATTGTAGAAGGGATAGGAGAAAATGTAGCATGCTTTATAAAGTTAATATTGACGATGGTAAGAGTTTACATAGAAAGGAAAGAAACTGTACAAGGCGTGAAGCACACCAGAGAGAACCTTACAGATAGATTATCACGGAAATTCTTAGGTAGACAAGAAGAAATGATAGCGATAATTTTGTTGGATGCTAAATGTAAAATATTATATGAAGGATTAGTAAGCAAAGGTACATTCAACAGAGTGGAATTACATGTAAGAAAGATAGTGGAATTGATAGTAATGTTTGATGCTGCAGCTATATTAATAGGGCATAATCATCCTAGTGGGATTGCAACTCCATCTCAGGAAGATATTGTTACAACGAAGAAGCTGGAAAACTTATTCCGTACTATGAATATAGAGTTGATAGACCATATAATAGTGTCGGATGGGGATTATGTATCGTTAAGAGAATGTGAAATTAACGGTTTATTTGGTAATTAAGATTAATAACTTTAATTTCTTAGTTAGATTTTATATTTTGTAATTAATAAGGGGTAACATGAAATAGTTTAGAAGTTTAAAAAGTCGGAATTTAATTATATTAAATATAATATCTAAATGAGAAAGCTTATATAGATTTAAATAATTAAATGAATATTTAACCTATTGAAATTAAGTCTACATTTGAAGTGTGAGAAATAAAAATCTTGATTTTATTAATAAAACATAGTAATCTTTAATAAGTTTAACCCTTATGGTGTTATAAAAAATAAATACAGGGCTGTATAATAATTAATGAGTCCTGTATTTTGTATTATATAAAGGTGTGATTAGGTTGCCGATTGTTGGATGATTTTTTTAGATGTAATATAATTAAGAAAGGAGTAAAAAAATTAATTGGAAGAGGAAATTCATGCAGGCCATAGAGAAAGACTTAGAAAAAAATTTTTAATGCATGGGATAGATGTATTCGAAGAGCATGAAATATTGGAGCTACTTTTATTCTACGTAATTCCTAGGAAGAATACAAATGTTATAGCGCACAAGCTTTTGAGCAAATTTGGAAGCATCCCCGGAATAATGGAAGCTCCATTTAGCTCACTTAGAATTGTAGAAGGGAT
>CAKUYF010000145.1 GCA_934702115.1 uncultured Eubacteriales bacterium
GCTTTCGACTCTTTCCGTGTCAACTCCCTTTGTTGCCAAACAATACACAAACCAGTTGAGACAATTGTCGACAGCGTGTGTCATTCGGCTTTTGTTTTCATGTTGTGTTCCTTCTAACACGACAACGGAAGGGGTTTCAATACAGTTTGGACGTGTGGACCACGAAGCGTCATCGAGATAATTGAAAGGGTAAACGACCGAGACACTGCCTTTTCAAACTGGTACAGTCATTCTCAAAGAAATAACACATCTGGATCACGGTGAAACATGTCTGAACTTCAATTTTTCTCGGCTCGAGAGGAGGCGTGTTTCATCGTGTCATTGGTTGGATTGGCTATCGATCTGAAAGCCCAAAATTGGCATTGAGAGCATCTCCAATTGGCCAATTCTGATGACCCACCACATTTCAACCGCCGGGCCCTCTCAAATTCCAATGCCTGTCACCTCGAACGCGGCAGACATCACGACCGATCGCCGCGTTCTCCGCAACAAACTCGACGGGGAGTCAGACCTCGTCGTGATCGATTCAAAAGTCGCGTTTCGACAAACGTTCGAGACAATTGAACTGGCCGAAACCTACTCGCGCGCACCACACCAAATCATCGAAGCGGCGCGAAATATTCTGTCAGCAGAAAGGCTCGTCTCGGTCACAGGGACGGTCAGAGACACGATCTTCTTCACCATCGGCTGCAACAGAGTCCCACTATTCGCCAACGTCAGTGGAGGGCGCGGAAGGACACTCTTTGAGTTTCAATGCGTCTTTGGCGGTTGTTCGGCGTTTTTGGACATCCGGATGTTTTCCGGAATTGACGCGGTGAAGTGGGTTGTCATCGGAGTCTCACACAGTCACTCGTTCACTGCATTTCCTCCGCGTATGCCGAGAAACACGTTTCCCGAAGAAGTCCTTGACAAGATCCGGGGAATGGCTGCGGAGAAAGTGAACACCACCGAAATCAAACTCAAAAACGGCGTCTTGTGCAATCGAGACGTGTTCCAGAACGCCCTGAGGTCTGTGCGGAAGGAACTCTCCACTGACCAATGCCGGGATTTGCGCAACACAGTCTCTTCGTCTCATTTGTGGTCTTCAGTGATTCACTTGTCCTCCGACAATGTATTCGTGGAGGCCTTCTTCACGAACACTGCTCTGGCATCGAAATGCCTCAACATCGAGTTCGTGTACCTCGATGACACATCTTGCACCAACTCTTTTTGTTTGCCTCTCATGACGATTTTGTCAAGAGACGCATCGTCGAGAATTCACACGATCGCATGGGGGATCATTAAAAATCGGACCACAGCCACCTTTCGGCGGTTTTTCCTCTTCGTGAAGAAGACTTACCCCTCTTTAAATGTGTTCATGTGCGATAGACACTTCGCGCAGAGGAGGGCCATCAAGGACGTTTTTGGCGAGTCGGTGTCGGTCCTGCACTGTTGTGTGCACCTTGCGCGCAATATGAAGAGTAATTGTGGTGCAAACTCTGACCTCGTTTCAAAATTCTGGGAGATGAGGTACAGAAGGACAAAAGAAGCCGAAGAAGCATTTGTACTGACACTTCAACGTCTGCATGAAGTCAGAAAGTCGTTGTTTACAACAGAACTGTTGAATTCGTTACCATCATTCATCCCGTCTCAAGTTGACCAAGTCCTTAAGAAGGAGTTGTTCCCCGCTCTGACTGTGTTGCGCAATTTGAGCAAAAAATACACCATTGTTGACACGGCAGCAAACGGTCTTGTGCTCCTCCTTTTCAAAGGACTCGTTGAAGTTGGTCCGATTGAGAGTGATCTCTTCACGCTGGATAACACCAATGTAATTGAGGGATATTTCAATGGAATTAAAACGCGAATTCCAAAAAGTCCAGTGACACTTCACGATATCTATGACGCAGTTGACATGACAGAAAAGACTGTCTTGGCTTCGGGAACGCCGTTCAAACCAAAACTGCCCAAAGCTCTTCATGACTGTCTTCTTCTTGTTTTTACACCAGACGTTCTCAACGTGTTGTCGTTGATTGGTGTTCAGAACGTTCTCACCTCGATTGTTACTGTTTGCGTTTCCATCCTCACGGACACTCCAAGAGTCTTCGACCCATTTGAAAACATGTTTTTTGCAGCCCTTACGAGCGAGTTGAGAATTCGGACGTTTAAATGGATGCCTGAAGAATGGGTCGTATCATTAGAAACTGGACAAGCAGTGCACGAACTCAAACATGTTGATGTTAAAACGGACAAC
>CAKUYF010000146.1 GCA_934702115.1 uncultured Eubacteriales bacterium
CTGTTCATTCAAATAATGCTCTTGATAATTATTTACGTTTTCACGAAGCTCATTGATCTGAGTTTTCACTATTACTTTGTTAATCAACTCAGTTTCAGAAGGTAAAGATTTATAAACAGTTTTATTTAAAACCCTCTTCATGAGCGACTTCGTTTTATTTAATACCTTTAATTCTGAAATGCGAGACTGAAGCTTAATAATAGGTAAAATAATACCTGAATTATTAACAATAGTGTTTTCATAAATATGTTTTAAAGCTTTTAAAAATTTTTTATCTTTTTTTACAAGCTTAATAACTGAAGGATCCTCAAGAATTTCATGATAAATTTCTTTTGAAGATTCTTCAAATAAGCTTTTTTCTTTGTTTTTTGTTTCTTCAGGTGGCTCAGCTGAAAGTAACTTCTGATCCGAGCTTTTTCTGAAAACTAACGGACTATGAACATTTTCCGGTAGTGAAACCTCACTAATTATTTTTTTATAATTAGCAAATTTCTTTTCTAAATTTATATTAAATATTCGATGCTTAAGGAAAATACTATCTGCTAAATTGTCATTTTCCTCGGATTTTTTTTTTGAACTTTCTAAAAATGAATTTAGAATATCCGTAAGAGTTTTTGGATCAAAAGAATTGCTTGAAACCACTTCTAAATCTTTAATCTGTTTTTTTGTAAGCCTATGACTTATACGAAAAACTTCACTTTTTAACTGATTAAGAATTTGCTCACGTAAAACAGTATTATTTTGAACAATTATATTTTGATCGTCTTGAGCAGCACGAAGCTGTAAAAGTAAATCAATGATAGTCCCAAAGAGCTCAGAATTAAATCCTGAACCTCTTGAAGTATCGTATACTAATTTATTGTTTTTTGAGTCTCCAAAATATGTGGGCTCATCAACAATACTGGTTATTTTATTCTTTTCAAAAATTTTATTACAAAAACTATTATTATATTTTAAACTTATCAACCCTGAAGAGGATCTTAAATTCTGTAAAGGTTTAAAAATTTTGGGTTTAATAGGCTCATTATTCATTTATACACCATCCTAAATATTCACCTACTTATAAGTTAAAGCCGTACTTTCTGTATTAATTTAATACGAATTTAATTTACTGACTGATCTATTTATTTTCATATTCAGATCGCAAAGTTCTTTTTTTAGTTTTGTACAAATCTCATCTAAGTTTCCTAAATTGAATTTATTAACTTTCAAATTTTCATTATGTTTTTTGTCTCTAAACTTACAATTAACTTCCTCACAGGCCCTAATTGCAAGCATATTTTCATACTTTTCTTCTTTTTCTTCTATTATACAATTTAATATGAACGCCTCTTTCTTTAAAGCTTCTATTTCAATTTTTTTAGCCTTTACTTTTGCTGACTCATACTCTTCTAAAGACTTAACAGAAGCTTCTTCCCTTATTTTCCTTGCCACCTCAAAAGCTCTTTTAGTTTCACTTCCTATATGAGATTTTTGATTTTCAAAATTTCTTTTTGCTTTCTCTAGCTTTTCTTTCTTTATTTTATTTATTTGTTTTCTGGTAAGAATTTTAACTCTTTTAAACTTCAAAAGCTTTTCTTCCGCAAGAACTATTTCATTTCTTATCTGAGACAAATCTTCGTTCAGTTTAGATATAGACTGATTCTTTTCTTCAATCCTTCTATTGGACTCTTCAATAAGCTTTTCTAACTCTTCTAATCTCCCATTTTTCTGATCCAAATGCTTTCACCTTCCCAAAGCTTTTAAAAATCAATCCAAAATCACAATGATTATATTTTAACTTTAAAAAACCAATCTCCAGTTATTCCTTCACAGAGAAATAATTTAACTCATAGGTCAAATTTTATAATCATGTTTCTTCTTGCGGCTCAGTTTCATTATTTTGGTTTCTTTCTTTTTGCCTTTCTTTACGTGCGGCTTCAAGCTCTTTTTCTTTTTCCTTTTTTGCCTCTTCGCCTTTATTTCTTTCTTCTGCTCTTCTATCTCTTTCTTTTTGTTTTTCTTCACGCATAGCTTTAAGCTCTTTTTCTTTTTCCTTTTTCAGCTCTTCGCCTTTATTTCTTTCTTCTGCTCTTCTATCTCTTTCTTTTTGTTTTTCTTCACGCATAGCTTTAAGCTCTTTTTCTTTTTCCTTTTTCAGCTCTTCGCCTTTATTTCTTTCTTCTGCTCTTCTATCTCTTTCTTTTTGTTTTTCTTCACGCATAGCTTTAAGCTCTT
>CAKUYF010000147.1 GCA_934702115.1 uncultured Eubacteriales bacterium
CTTCTGGGGTTAGTTCCTTATCCTCAAGATCGAAATTAGGCATAAGAGCATAAAATTTTCCTTTTGAATTTTCAATAAAATCTAAAATTTCAAATTCTCTTTCTACACCTTCGTCATCTACTAAAGTAATAATATCATCTGCAGAAAAATTTTCTTCCATTGATGTCCTCCTACTTAGATTGTTTATAATCCTAATTCTAACTAAATTATATTTAATAGTCAATGAAATTATTTATATTTTTTTATTTATACAATAAAAATTATTTTTGACACTTTTGATAAATTAATCTAAAACTATTGACATAGTTATAAAATTATAGTAATATATCTACAAATAAACTGTGAAGGGAGAAATATACTATGGAAAATGACAAAATTTCTGAGTTACTTAAAGACACACATTTTATGGAAAAAGTATTAGAAGCAGCTACTGAAGATGAAGTTAAAGAAATATTTGCTGAAAAAGGAGTAAAACTGCAAGAAGGTGATATTAATCTCCTGGCTCAAGAAATAGGAAGAAATGCATCTAAATCGGGAATTATACCTGATCAAGAGCTTAAAAATATTTCCGGCGGTGTCTCTACTGGCGGAGCTGTAGGTATAGGCGTAGGAGGAGTAGCGATTGGAGCCGCAGCCATGACTCCAGTATGCGTTTGGGCATTCAAAAAAGGAACTGACTATGCTAATAGTTGGTGGAATTATTGTATGCATGGTGAAAAAATCCTCAGCCAAATTATAAAATAAATCCTAATGTGAACAAGCGTTAAATTTCAATTTTCAAATAAATTTCTTAATCTATCAAAAAAGGATCTTCTTTTTTGGTAGTTTTTTTCTGTAAGTGCATTTTCAAATTCTGAAAGTGCCTTCTTTTGAGAAGCACTTAAATTCCTAGGTACTTCTATATGTACCTTTACAAATTGATCTCCGCATCCTCTACCATGAAGTTTAGGAATTCCTTTTCCTCGTAGTTTAAATACATCTCCATTTTGAGTTCCTTCATGAACGTGATATTCCACTTTCCCATCAATTGTAGGAACAACTATATCTGCTCCTAACGCCGCTTGAGAAAAAGTAATAGGAACATCGCACCACACGTCGTAGTCCTTTCTTTCAAACACCGGATGAGATGCCACATTTATGTAAATATGCAAGTCTCCGGATTCTGCTCCGTTTTTGCCAGCATTGCCTTGACCACTCACGTTTAATATTTGTTTACTATCTATTCCTGCCGGAATATTTATTTCTATTTCTTTCTTATTTCTTACTCTTCCATTTCCTGCGCAAGCAGTACAAGGGGTCTCTATAATTTTCCCGCTACCTCCGCAGCTACTACAAGTCCTAGAAGTCTGCATAACTCCAAATGGTGTACGCTGATTTACAACTACCTGACCTAAACCATTACAGGTAGTACATTTTTTAGGCGACGTTCCTTCTTTTGCACCTGTACCTGAACATTTTCGGCATGTTTCAATTTTTTCATAATTAATTTTCTTTCTGCATCCTTTTGCAGCTTCAATAAACGAAATATTAACTGTTATTTCAACATCAGTACCTCTTCGGGAAACGTTTGAGTATTTGCTCCTTCCTCCCCCGAATCCACCGAAAAAGCTTCCGAATATATCTCCTAAATCTATGTCTGCACCAAATGGATTTTCAGAGTAATAATTATATCCACCTGAGGCGCCATAGTTCGGATCTGTTGAAGCGTGTCCAAACTGATCATATCTGGCCTTTTTTGTTTTATCAGACAAAACATCATAAGCTTCACTTACTTCTTTAAATTTCATTTCTGCCGTTTCATCACCCGGATTCAAATCAGGATGATACTTTTTAGCCAGTTTTCTGTAAGCTTTTTTTATTTCATCCTCTGAAGAATTTTTGTCTACTCCTAATACTTCATAGTAATCTCTTTTTTCGGACAATTTTATTTCACCCTCTCAAAACTTCAAATTTTGGTCCCTCTATCGCAGCAAGGCAACAAAGGGACCTGTAACCTTAAATATTTAATAGTTAGTACTACTTATTTTCTGGGTCAACTTCTTTATAATCAGTATTGTAAACATTTTCTTCAGAACTATTATTAGTTTGATTGGCTGAATTTGCATCGTTGTTTTGTGCTGCGGACTGCTGATAAAGCTTAGTGGAAACGTCATACATACTCTTCTGAAGCTCTTCCATATCTTTTTTAATACTTTCA
>CAKUYF010000148.1 GCA_934702115.1 uncultured Eubacteriales bacterium
ATCTCCGTCTCTCGACGGTTGAGAAGAGTTCATCCTTGATTTTCGACCGGATCAGTTGCAATTCACGTTTCCGTTGCAGCAAATAATTCATCCGAATGCATACAAGTATCTGAAAAGACTCCCTGCGTTTTCAATCTCTTAAGAACGATGAAATCGATTCGTGCCTCATGCCTGCGAGCAGTAAGCATGTCAATCTCTCGAGTGTCACGACGAGTGAGAAGTTTGAAACGGTCGATTAATGGTTATACAGTCAGGCAACTTCGAAGCGGGTCATTTGCGCATTTTCATACGCTGAATGAGCGTCGGTTTCCTCCGTTTTGAACATCGGCGTGTTTGTTTGGAGACTGAAACGACGCTAGTTGGTTTCTTTGCGCGCGCCTCTTTCATGGTCGGATTTCTGCGATGAGTACGGTCGGACGCCAGTTGCATTTCGGCAGGCTCATGAGGGACTCCACAAAAACTTTGGTCGCGCGATGGATTCGGCTCGTTGCAAACGGAAAGTATTTCTTCGCATTATGTGTCAAACGCGATTTCCGACTCGTAATTTGTTTTGACAAAACAGTCAACAGCGCTCGAAAGCGCTTCTTCACTTGTTTCATCATGTAACGCAAACGTGTTTTGCTCCTCGAGAGCGCGAATGACAGCCAGTTTCAGCACGTTCGAATGGCGAATGTATTTCAGAGAGTTGCGCGCTCGTTGCGTTTTCGTGATGTGGCCATATTCGACGTATAGCTTGGCGATTGCATTAAGATAATCGACATCAGAATCGAACATACCGTCGTCAAAACTCGCCATCGCATTTTTGACAAGTCTGTTGAGTTCTTCCAAACGTCTATCCTTTCTCGCGACTGTCTTTCCGAGGCGCTGCTCCTCAAATTTCTTTCGAAAATCGACTTCGATTTGAACAAGAAGGCGAATCATCACAAACGGTTGAGGGTGGGCAATTTGAATCATACGTCCGACGGCCCGATGAAAAGCTTCAGAGTGATTGTTCGTGCGATTGCGTTCCATATATTGACAGATTTTCTCGGGTCCGATTTCTTGCAACCAAAACCGTTTATAGTATGTAACAACGGAGACAAACATCTCTCTCAGCTGTGGTTCGACGCCACATACGGGGTCGACTGCCATCCGTTCGAAACAGTTTTCAAACGTGCTCATCATCCTCTCCATTTTGATAAATGGGAATGCCATCAAACGCCTTACCCATGCGTGAAGACGCGGACAATTTGTATTGTTGTAACTTTCTGCAAGCCCGTTTTTCACAACAACTCGCCACAGAGCCTGATTGATATGGAAAAGGCAGAGTCTGACTTCACAGTGGAATGTACGTTGAAATGCGTTCATTGCACTCCTCTGACAATCCACATGTACGACGCAACCTTCTCCAAATGCTGAGAGATTGGGTTTGATGACGTTCAAAAGCTTCATGAACGTTTCTTCGCGTTCGTTCTCGAGGAGACAAAAATAAATTGGGTAGGGGACGTCGTCGACGAGCGTGTGAATGGTGTAGAGTGTTGCAAACTTTTTTGGAACCACTTTGTACGTTCCATCCGCGAATAACTCCGTTGCGCGAGACGCTTTGAATTTCATATCAGACGATGCAAACACAATGATGCGAGCTGTTGCCTCCTCGTCGTCGACATTATCGAACATCAAAAAGGAGTTATCGGGGTGATCGACTGTTTGTGGTGTAAGTGTCACGCGGAGAGTTGGCGGGATGACAAGAACATCCGAGCCAACGTCTTGAACATCGAGAAGTTCGTTGCGCTTTCTCACAACAAACATCTTCAGGGACGATTTCTCTGCAGCAGTCAGTTTCATTCTTTCCGACACCCTGTCGACGATTTGTTGAGGCGATTCAGTCATGTTCAGTTTCAGTAAATTGAGTGCCATGTCCCTTCGTTTTCTGGATTGAAATTCCCTATGATGGTCGAACGTACAGTTGGTATGATTACCAACGAGTTTGAAATCGCTCAAAGAATTGAACAAGACGCGTGCGTTGCAACTTTGATCGCAACATCTGAACCGCTTTTGATACGTTTGAACAAACGCTCGATCAAACCGATAACACAAGCCGTCAACGCTCACTGACTCGTGCTTGTTTCCCCTCGTGTTGAACTGGAAGATTTGAACCGACATGGATTTTCAGTTCGTCGTTCAATTGTCGTTATAATAAGAAATACCCTCAACG
>CAKUYF010000149.1 GCA_934702115.1 uncultured Eubacteriales bacterium
ATGTAGCTCATCTGGTAGAGCGCCACCTTGCCAAGGTGGAGGTAGCGGGTTCGAGCCCCGTCATCCGCTCCAATTTGTATGGTTTAGGCGCTATAGCCAAGTGGTAAGGCAGAGGTCTGCAAAACCTCTATCCCCAGTTCGAATCTGGGTGGCGCCTCCAATTAGATCAGAAGTTATTTTGAATTTTGCTTTAGTATTGTGAAGCTGGGACTTTGCATGTTAAAGCAAGATTTAGTTGTTTTTATACCCTTTTGAGAAGGAGTTTTATTTTGAAATTAATAAATATTGGATTTGGTAATCTTATAGCTTTAGAAAAAATAGTTTGCGTTTTAACTCCGGAGTCTGCTCCAGTAAAAAGATTAATACATTTAGCAAAGGAAAAAAATATTTTGATTGATGCAACTTGTGGGAGAAAAACACAATCTGTTTTTGTTATGAATAGTGAACATGTGGTTTTATCTGCTTTAACATCGGAAAAAATTTTAAGTAAATTAGAAAAAGAAGAATTGGAAAATTTAAATTTCAATAATTGAGGTTTCTTTAGAAATTTATATATTTTCTGATTTTGGGTTGTGAAGATTTAAAATATGTATTTTCAATGTAATTTTAAGAGAGGAAATAAAACTTTATGGACAGTACTGATGGTAGTAACAAAGGATTATTAATAGTAATATCTGGTCCTTCGGGTGTTGGAAAGGGTTCTATATTAAAAAAAGTTGTAGGGAGAAGGAATAATTTAAAACTCTCGGTTTCTTATACAACGCGTGAACCCCGGGAAGGAGAAATTGAAGGACAGCATTATCATTTTTTAAGCGAAAGTGAATTTTTGAATATTGTGGATAAAGGAGAAATGTTAGAACACGCTAAATACTGCGGAAATTATTATGGCACTCCACTGAAAGCTTTGAATCAAGAATTAGATAAAGGCAACAATGTTATATTAGAGATTGAAGTACAAGGCGGAGAACAAGTAATTAATAAATTTCCAGATGTAATAAGCATATTTGTTTTACCACCTTCCTTAAAAGAACTATCTGAAAGACTTTCTGGACGTGCTTCAGATTCCAAAGAGGTAATTTCTCAGAGAATTGCGAAGTCCAAACAGGAAATAACTCTTTCTAAAAGGTACAAATACGTAGTGATAAATGAATATATTGATGAATGTGCAAGCCAAATTTTAAAAATTATTGATGCAGAAATGATTAAATTTTCCAGAATGAAATCAAAGGTAGAGGAGATATTTAAAAATGAATAAATTATGTGTAAGTGATATGATAAACGGAAAAGCAAGTAAATTTCCATTGGTTGTTGCTGTCGCTCAACGAGCTAGACAGATTACAGATGAGACTCTTCTTCATGGAGGAGAAACTTCTCAAAAGCCCGTAATGGTGGCGCTGCAAGAGTTTAAGGATAATAAATTTGATATAATTGAATCTGAGTAAAATTGGTTTATAATCTGGGTTTATAATTATACCTCTTATTTTTATTAGAATTAATAATATTAAAGCTTTGATTTTTTATAATGTGGATATGTGAAGATTAGTTGACATATTTTTTGTTTATTATATAATTAAATTGTGCAATTTAAGCATAAATTTATTAATTCTATAATTTAATAGGAGGTATTACTATGTATTGTCCAATAAGTTATAACAGAACAAAGAATCAACCAGTGGAACTCTCCAGGATAACTCAATCATTGATAGAATGGATTGACAAATTAGAAGGGCAATTTGCAAAAGATGATGAAACTGGGTTAATAAATAAAGTTTGTAGATTTTCTGAAATGAGGAAAGAGATTGAAAAACTAGAAAGGAAAGGAATTAAATGTAAGATAAAATTTAGAGGTAATAAATCTGATGTATATGCTAAAGATATGATGCTGTTGTTTTTTAACGCGTTAGTGGCTACTAAGCTGCTTTTGGATAACGCATGGAGTTTAAAAAACTCTAATGAATTTAAAAGTTTAAATATTGAAGATGTGAATACAAAGCTTAAAGGGAAAGATCGAACAGCAAAATTACTTTTAGGGTATCAAAATGAATTTTTGAAACGTGCAGGTAAAAGACCTTCTAAGAAGATAGAAAGCATTTTTTTTGAAAACATTGAGAATTTTTATAATATCTTGTCGGAGTTTTTTAGTGGATATAATTCAGATAAGAAT
>CAKUYF010000150.1 GCA_934702115.1 uncultured Eubacteriales bacterium
GTAGGATGCATTCTCCACGTCAATACATCCATCCAAAGCGGCGTCGACTGCGTCATGCGTGACTTTGTCTTCCATCGGTTTAAAGGGCTGTTCTATGGTGGTGTTAGAATGAATAAAAGGTGAGCGATGAAAAGAGGCTACTTACGGTGATTGGCTGGAGGAATGAATGGGAGCGAGATGTGCTTGAAGGAACGAGATGAGGACAGTGAGTTGATGTGAGTGGTTTGGGTGTTGGGAAGGGCTTGGGAATTGCGATGACATGGATGACAACGAGTATTACTTGTGAGATTGTAATGAGAATGGTGGTGGATTGTAAAGGAGTAAGTGGGATATGGTGATGAGGTAATGCATCTCAGAGATGGAGTGAAAGGGGGGTTGATTTGCAATCTGATTCTTCAACACACCCTTCACTCGTGTTAACAACAAACAAAGAGAAGCTCAATATCAAATTCAACTTAAGAATTGATAGTGGGTAGTTGGCCGAAGAGAAGGACGCTCCTCTCAACGGCGGCTACGTGCCGAACGTAGTTCTCCCTCAGCCACGCCTCTACGCCAACGGGGAGGACGCTCCTTGCTGCGGAAACTTCGCCCAGGAGGTGGCCTGCCCGTCGCCACGCCTCTACGCCAACGGGGAGGACGCTCCTCTCAACAGCGCCTACGTACAGGAGGTGGTTGTCCCGTTGCCACGCGCCAACGAGGAGTTTCCATCCGTAGCATGGACGCTCCTGCTGCGTGACCATCCCTATGAGTTCGTACAGTTCTACAGGCAGCGCTTCGACAGGAAGAATTCAGACTTATCCAGGAAGGAGGTCTCGAACTGGGTCTTTTTGTTCAAGATCCAGCGGGTGGATGAAGCGTGGTTAACCATGGAGGATGTGAATTATTCCATGAGGAAGTAATTCAGCGATCGGAAACAATAGAAATAGCCATGAGGTCAGTATGTATGACAGGACCCGGAGCACGTGCGGCTCTGGGTCTGGGTGAACTATTGTACCCCTGCCAAGACATACTGTCCTCACAATCGTGGGGATCTTCCCTGTGGAGCACGATACGACTGCGTCGGCTGCGCGCGCATGCGACTGAAACCGGCGCAGGGAAAGCCGATATTCGAGCGGCTGATGCGAGGAGGAGAGCATGATTATGGAATCACGTCTTTTATGTTTTCATAAGCTGTGTTAAAATGACTCCCTGTTTGTTACATCACACCCAATACAACTACTTCCATGAGCGGGATTTGCTTTCTTTGAAAGCAACCCAATGTCGAATTCCATAAGGAATTGCGACTTCGCATATCTACTCATTACATCTCATTTCCTATCACTACCTCTAACAATGTGCAAAGATTTACATTCCAGTAAGGAGGATTCTGTCTTCTCCTCCATTCCTTCCATTTCCACAATCCGGCTGGATTTTGAATTATCTTCATCCCTGACCCAATTCTTTCAATTCCTTCTCCCTGAACAGATACCTACGATACGCAGCTCCAGTCATTCCTATTGTTCTAAAGGGGCATTTTCTTGCTTCACGCATTGCTAAATGGGAATAAGCGCGAATAGCGAATGGCAAACCACAGACACGAAGAGCAGGGGTAAATCAACGCCACAAGCGAGAATTCATTCTTATTTCCTGTCTCTGAAAGAGATGTGCTGAGATTACTCTTCTTCCTCTCCAATTCATCGTATCTAATCACCACAGAACAGCAACGAACCAAAATAGACAGTATTTCATGAGTAGTTTTGTCTCATTAGGGAAATCGTCTTGGATAGGAGAAACAGTCCTAGAAAGCAGTAAAAGATGAAATTCTTTGTGTGAAGAAACTACTTCGCAACGCTTGTACTCCGAGTGAGGGGAGATTACCGTTTCGTTGTTGATGAAGGCTTTTGGAGACGAGATTCTGCGCTCAACACTATGAACAAGGAAGAGAAGTGTGTGAAAGAAAGAGGAAATGAGAGAAAATAAGAAAGAGCGGAAGTGATGTCTAGGAATGAGGAGGAGGAGAGAGAGGGGCTCTTCGTGTGAAGGGTTTGCTTCCATGAGAATGCAATGTATTCGTTAAGAGCGACAGTTGTCAGAGAGGGCATGTCTGCTAATGAGGAAAGAGAGAATGGAAAAACCCTCCAGAGTGATGGATTGAGGATTGCAGAA
>CAKUYF010000151.1 GCA_934702115.1 uncultured Eubacteriales bacterium
CATGAATAGACACTTAACGCTTTCGAACTACTCTGTACTTTCATTATAAGATAAAACAAATAAAAAGTATATGATTTCTATAGAATATAAATACTTTTAATATTCTAATAATGAATTGAGTTTTTTTTGACATTTAAGGAATAAAAGTTATATAGGTGCATATAATGTTATTAGTAAACATTTATGGTGTAAAAAAATTACATTAATATTGTAATGAAAAAGAAAAGGTGATATCATTAATGCGTGAAGGAAGGAAATATGCTATGTTAAAAGAGTTTAAGGTAAAAAATTTTAGATGCTTTCATGACTGGCTTATTTTTAAGTTGGATAACATCAGA
Source organism: uncultured Eubacteriales bacterium (assembly GCA_934702115.1). Taxonomy (GTDB): domain Bacteria; phylum Bacillota; class Clostridia; order Oscillospirales; family Acutalibacteraceae; genus UMGS1491. The sequence continues at coordinate 339 of CAKUYF010000151.1, forward strand.
GATTATGAATTTAATCAAGAATGTATAAAAAATGGATTAATAAATAAAGCAGTCATTTATGGTTCAAATAGTAGTGGGAAAAGTAATTTAGGATTTGCAATCATGGATATTTCCACTCATTTGTTTGATGGAGTGAATAATCTTCCATATGATAATTATTTGAGTTTAGATTCTGCAGAAACAGAGGCTACTTTTGTTTATGTTTTTAAATTTGATGAAGATATTATTGAATATACTTACAGAAAAGATGGAAATAGGAATTTGACTTTTGAAGAAATAAAAGAAAATGGAAAGCTGCTATTTCAATACAATTATATTAATAAAAAACTTGTTAATTATATTCCTTATATTAACACTTTAAAATTTGAAAATAATACCGCTAATATTTCTATGATTAAATTCATCTATAATAATTCAGATCTCCCCAATAATTCTCCAATAAAAAGAATTGTTGATTTTGCTTCCAATATGTTGTGGTTTCGTTCGGTAAGAAATTTCCAATATGTTGCTCCAAATATTGGAGTTGAAAGCATAAGTGATTTTATTATCAAAAATAATCTACTGAATGAACTACAAAAGTTCTTTAATGACTATGGACTAGATTATAAACTAGGTATTTTTGATGCTTTTGACAAAAAAATAATCATTGCAAAATTTAAAAATGGGATAGCCCCGTTATTAGAAGTTGCTTCAACAGGAACTATGTCACTTTGGCTTTTCTTTTATTGGATGCATCGAAATGATCATATTTCTTTTTTATTCATTGATGAATTTGATGCTTTTTATCATTTTGATTTATCCAAAAATATTTTAATGAGTACAATTAATAAAAGTAATTTTCAATCTATTTTGACCACACACAATCCTTATTTGTGTGATAATGATATTATGCGACCTGATTGCTATTTTATTATAGAGGACAAACACATTACAAGTCTTGCTGATTCGACAAAAAAGGTTATTAGACAGGGACATAACCTAGAAAAGATGATGATAAGTGGCGAGTTCAAATAAGAAAATTTTATTTTTGGTAGAAGGTAAATTAGAAAGCAAGAATGTTAAAAATATAGCAGAGAAAATGCTTTCATTAACTGAGGAAAATTATGAGATCATTTCAAACGATACTGTAATCTATGAATTGTTTGAAGACTTGAGAGATGATCCAGATTTGTCTTTAGTTGGTTACTTAAAAGCCAAAGACAAAATAACTCTTAACCCTGGCGAGTTATCTAAGGAAGCTTTTTCACAAATATATTTAATTTTTGATTTTGATCCACATTATGAAAAATACTCGGATGATGATATAAGAGAAATGCTTCAATTCTTTGATAATGAAACAGAAAATGGAAAATTATACATTAATTATCCAATGTTTGAAGCAACGTTTTATATTGATGATTTTGAGAATCCAAAACGGTTATATGAAATGGTTTCTATTTCAGAATGCAATGGAAGATGCTTTAAAAAGAGAGTAAAAGAAATATCGTGCTTTGGTAGAAAGAATCATTTAGATTTTTCTTTAAGAAATCCAAATGATGTATATCAAAGTATAAGGTGGAATTATAAAAGAGCTATTTATTTAATTAAACAAAATGAACTTGACTATACGATGATTTTAGAAAAGCAAATAGAATCAAAGAATTCTGAAGCAAAAAATTTTTTAATATTATCTACTTTTGTTTTAATGATTATTGATTATAATCCTGAAATCCTTAAAGTAATAGAAACAAAGTTGGAATGTAAATTATAAAAGATTAGGACTGTTGTTTAACC
>CAKUYF010000152.1 GCA_934702115.1 uncultured Eubacteriales bacterium
ATCCATATCCCATAGGGTATCAGACTTTCTGCTATCAAAAATATATCAGGGGGTGATAGCAATAATTGCTATAGAGCAGTAACTAGACATATTGCATCACTTGACTGACATTCTATCACAAGGCAACGTATTACGCAAGCCTGAATTAATTATTTAAGCTTTATGTATGCAGTAGGAGTGTACTGTAAGGCACAGAAATAGGGTGATCTCAACGCAGTATGCGCCCATCATCACATAGGGCGTCCAAATCTCGATGTTCCCAATGTCCCAGAAAGCAAATCTTTATTCTTGTGGGAGTCGACAATAATAGTTACTGCTATTTTCGATATCCCTAAGTGAACGCGTCGAATGCAATGCTCGTGGTTTCTCCTCCTCTAAACCGGGATTGACTGGCAATATGCTATATGATATACTTTTTTAGACAGGGTTCGACGCATTTACCAACACTCAACAACAAAAAGGAGGCTGCGGGTATGTTGAAAAAGCTTCGTAAGGCGATAGAACAGATGGATATTTGGTCTAAGCGTGAAATCCAGATGGAATTTCAACAAGAAACCAATAGAATTGAGCATCCGGATGATACCCCGAAGGAGGAAAAATGCAATCTGGATGAGCTGTTAAGCCGTACAGACCAGCTCCTTGCAAAGGCAAGAATGCAGAGAGAAATGCAGCTGGCTCTTGACCCGGAAGATATGATCGCCAGACTAGATGCAAAAATTGCGGAGTTAGAAGCCGAGGAAGCAGCATTCGGAGAAAAATCAAATAGGGCCCTGTGTGAAAACAAAGAAATTCCGGACAATGCCCTTACCCCGAAACAAGTAAAAACAACATCGCAGCTTGGTTGGGTGCAGAATTATATACCTCGGCCGGGTTTTAGTGAGAAGTATATCTGCAAATTTGCGGAAGTGCTGGTCAAATACCTCGTGGAAGATCCCGATAACCCTGTAAGCGCTCCATTGCTTCTTTCATTGCCGGACAGTCGGATCTCGTACCTGCTCTTGGACTTGCGTATCCTAGTTCATTATATTGCCAAAAAGCACAAGGAGATATCTGATAAAATCCGTCAGATCAAGAAACGTATCTCTAATGCTATGGCGTCCATTGTGAAGGCACAGGAGCATGAACTGGATGACCAGTTCGTACTTGCCTTTTATCTGGATGTTCTGTTTCTACTGCTGTCCATTCAAGAATATACTGCAGACCGTTCTGCAAAGGAGAACAGAGCAGAAGCACGGCGATACCTATCCTATTATCTGGCAACCGGACTATACTTAGCGAATCCAAAATCTGCCAAAGGACTATCCTACGCAAAAGAAGGCATCGTGCTGTCAGATCCCGCAGACAGGCAGGACGCGTTCAATATTTTAGGCCTATGCGCACTTCGGTCCAGGGGTGGCAAGCAACTTTCCTATGATACCTACCTATCCTGGATAACCAAAGAACCCCTCGGTCTGTTGACGGAACTCTGGCCGAAGGAATTCATCTTCGGCAGCCATGAGGATATATGGCGTGCAAAAGAAGGCAATGAAGATTCAGTAACTACCATGTACAACAATTTTGCCTATGTCTGCGATTCCATTGCGCAAACCTATGAGCTCCGGAGCCCTGAGCGAAAAAGGTTCCAGAAAATTGCCATAAACAACCTTGTTAAGGCATTGGAAATGAATGCGGATCCTATTATTTATCGAATGTACGGTCAGATCCTGGCGGATATGAATACACCAGATAAATCCAGTCAACCGAGCCTCGCTCAATTTAAGAAAGCACTAGAACAATCTGATAAACTGCATACTCGCCTGCCTGCCATGAGCCTGTATTGTGATGCAATGATTGACGATTTGCTGGCCATGCTGATCAGCTCTAAGCAGGATTTTCGCCAGTGGGTAAATCAGAACGTACTACAAAACTATGAAAATCTGCAAAAGTGCTTCCAGGATTACAGAGAGATGCTGAGCTCTGCACAGGAGGATCCTCTCGTGGACGAAGCGGACAAACGCAATGTCTGGAAAGCCTTCTTTGAAGTGCAGGCCACCCTGCAAGTATCGAATGACAAAGCACTAGAACTGGCACTGCTACTGATCTACCAGC
>CAKUYF010000153.1 GCA_934702115.1 uncultured Eubacteriales bacterium
CCGTGACACCAGGGCGGTGGTCTTTTTGACGTGAGGCTCTCTGTGGTTATGACTTCTGAAGAATACAACGCTGAACACATACGCCTTACGTGGTGGCCCTTGTTGTTCTTTAATTCGTCATTCGTCTTTGATAGTTTATGGAACAAAACCTTTTTCGTGAACGAACTATATACCATCCTTTCAATTCATTTTCATGATGAGCCGATAACTTGTTCCTTCCAATATCTTTTCTTTTTCAAGGCCTGACGTTTGACCTTCATTCGCCTCTCGCGTTCTTCAATCGGAAATCGAATTCTCTTCTCCAACCATCCCGTTTCTTATGTCGACATAGCTGTCTCGAACATCCTGCTCTGCGAGAGACAGAACGCTGTCTTGTAGAATCACGTTGACATCCACTCGACTCTCTTCTGGTTGGAACGCCCATTTTTCGACTGTCGTGACAATTTCCTGGACAGACACAAATGTAGTTGGGATGATCGAATGGAACAAGTTGAGAGCTGCGTTGATTACAAGGGGATGGTTTCTTTCAATCCATTGCTCTTCGTAAAGTGGGACAATTTGGCCACTCTTCTTGGCACGATGGTTTGCCATTTGAGCTCTGTTTTTAATTTTCATCACATCCGAACAATTATCGAGAAACGTCAAGATTCCCTGTTTTCCGAGAAAGAGGTCTGAGAGTTCCCCTGCCAGAAGGCGGTTCCGCTCTCCGTAAATCGGTTTCGAATGGGACGGGCAGCCCATTTCGATCTCCCGCCTGGTATTGGAGAGCTGACCCTCGATGGAGAAGAGGAACATATCGAGGTAGACTTCTCCGCTGACGCGGACAGACGCGTTCAAAGCAGCATGGGAGCTTTCTGCAGCATTGTTTGTTCTGATACTGCGGCCACAGACACACCAGCTGCTCCGTTCGAAAGTTGCCCCAGGCCTGACGTATTTGTTGACCAGACGGTTTCCCAGTTCGTCAAAAGCCTGTTTTCTTTTGTCGACACCTGACCCTTCACATCGTGGGAAACTCTTCCACCTCATGATGATCATGTCGACGACCTCGATGGTGATGAGGTCAAGTGGGAGCAAGGGGATCATCATCAAGGCCCGCTTTGTTTTCTCAGCAAGAACATATTCCTGGGACGAGCGACCGACCGCCTTTTTGATCTGTTCGACAGCTGCTCTTGCGCGCTTCTTGATGTTTGCAACGAAATGGAAAAAACAACAGGAAATGTTTCTTCCAGCTTCGTACTGACGCGCAGCATTTATGAAGGCCAACTCGAAATCGACCATCAGTCGAACAGGTCGATCAAGTATCCTTACACCATGCTCATGGGCAATGTCTTCAATGAGGGAGAGGAGGCGCTTGTAGATTGCTTGGTCCTTGCCTTTCACCAAGCAGTACAACAAAGGGAAGGACACCTGGTTCTTGACAAGGCCATGGAAGATATAGAGTTGGGTGAAGGGCTTGACCACACAAGTGAATGTCTCATCTGCCTGGATGAGTGTCGTGGTTGCGAGCATGCGGATGGAACTCGGCAACCCAAAAACCACAATCTCTTGCTTGTAGTTGCCAAGGACGTGATGTGTGCGAAGGTCAATCATTTCTTTGAGATTTGTGGGGACGCCTTTTCGTTTCTTTTCCCTCCGGACAATATTGCAAATAGTCCTTGGGCACAGTCGAAGCCCAGAGGCTTTCTGAAGTTGTTTCCCTGTCTTTTCCGGGTGATGGAGCGCATAAACCTTTAAGGCCTCGATGTCAATTAGATGGTTCCTGGAGGCCTTCGACTCTTTGCGAGCAGCTTGGTTGAGGAGTGCGTGTCGTTGTTGATACCGAATCGAGAGAGGGTGTCCGGGATGATCTTTGATGAATTTGAGCTCTTTCATAATGTCTTTTTTGAGCTGGACCCTCGATTGGTCGGCGTTTTCGTGATTGTGAACCGGGCATACGACGTGTTTGACCGAGGAAGCGACAGAAACGCCGGCAACAATTTCGACGAAGAGAAGAACGGAAAATGGACAGAGTGAATTGTGAGAGCGGAAAGAATGGTTGGAATGAAGACGACCGTAGAAACCGTTGACAAACAG
>CAKUYF010000154.1 GCA_934702115.1 uncultured Eubacteriales bacterium
TCTTTCGTTCCAGTCCGTTCTGTTTGCCATTGCTCTTGCCTTTGCGATTCCGTATGATACCATTGTGTTTTTCCTCCAAATTTCGTGGCTTTTTGGTTGTTTTCCCTTTCGGTAACTGTATATTACCAGTTACAATATATAAGGCGGGTGAAACCTCGCATCCAGTGAGGGGTTGCTCGTACTTGTTGCTTAGGCTATAATAGAAGTATCGGAACGGTGTATATTACCAAGTGCCATGAAAATGAGCCCGAGCTTATGACCGCCGTCCATACTTCTGTTATAGCGTTCGGTTTTTGCAGGTTGTTCCGCAGGAGGCTGTGTGTACGTGTCACCAAACTGATTGAATTTGTAGCAAGTGAAGTATGACATCCGAAATGCAGAAAAACAAGCAAGAATAGGAGAATGAAATGACCGCAGTAGGCATTGATGTATCTAAAGGAAAAAGCACAGTTGCACTGCTCAGTGATACTGGAGAAGTCCTTAAAAAGCCGTATGATGCACCGCACACAAGATGTGCATTGTCAGAATTAGCAAAGCTTATCAAAGAATGTAAAGATGACGTTTGTGTTGTCATGGAAGCGACTGGAAACTATCACAAACCAATCGCCAACTTTCTCTGTGAACAAGGTCTCAGCGTGAGTGTTGTAAACCCAAAATTAATTCGTGATTTCGGCGATAATACATTGCGTAAACCCAAAACCGATAAAAAGGATGCGATAAAAATCTGTCGCTATGCACTGACTTATCGTGTGCAGCTTCCCAATTATTCGCCAGAAAATGATGAACGCAGTGCACTTAAAATCCTGAATCGTCAGTATAGTCTGGCAGAAAAGACACTCACGATGCACAAGAATTTGCTGATCAGCTATTTAGAACTTGTGTTTCCGGAGATCAATAAAATGTTTACTTCTCACATACGCAACAGTGATGGACATGAAAAATGGATTGATTTTCTTGTTCGTTTTCCGCATGCAGATATGGTCGCAAAAGTCAGCCTGAATGAATTCCGCCTCAAATACAAAAACTGGTGTAAAACGGCAAAGTATCGGTTCTGTGAATCAAAGGCGGAAGAACTTCACCAGTTTGCAAGGGAATGTGTTTGTGCTGTGCAGAACGATGAGAAAATGCGATTTCTGGTAAAAGAACAGGCGAAAATGGTCAATCAACTCCTTGAACATATGCAGAATATCCGCACAAAAATGACCGCGATTGCACAGACTTTGCCTGAATACGATACAGTAATCGAAATGTATGGTCTCGGCAGCACACTTGCCGTTCAGATGATGGCAGAGGTCGGTGATGTACGCCGTTTTCAAAACCGAAGGGCGGTCACTGCATATTTCGGTTATGATTCTGAATCGGATCAGTCAGGTACCCATGAATCAAAATCGAACCCGATGACGAAGAAAGGTTCTGCATATCTTCGACGAACTTTGTTTCTGGTGATGGTGGCACATATGCAAAATCAGCCAGATAATGCTGTTTATCAATTTCTTGATAAAAAACGTTCTGAAGGAAAGAATTATTACTCTTACATGGCTGCAGGATCAGCGAAGTTTCTGCGTATTTATTATGCAAAGGTAAAAAAAGTGATGGAACAAATTACATAACACAGCAAATCTATTCATAGATTCTGAACCAGAGGCAAAAGGCAGGCACGGCGTAGCCGCTTGACCTTGACAGGTTATCATAAAAATGCTACAGTGTTCTTCACGACGGTGACTAATTTCATCTATTCATGAGTTCCTCACCGTCGGCACGACACCCACAGCATTTTTATAATGTTCTGTCAAGGTTGCCGGTCGGATATAACTGCATTTCATTTTTCAGATCGCTTCGGCGGTCTTATTGTCATGTCTATATTTTCTTTTGTGAAAATTTTGTGAAACTTTCATTTTATCTCTTGACTTTTATTTGCAGGTCATACCTTTCGGCGTATAGCAAGCGGCTAAATGTACAGAACATAAGGCGATATTTTTGCTGTATATTTGGTGGATCTGACACTGGATAAACTTGCTTTGCTATGGTAAAATACAGTACAATGGAAAAGGC
>CAKUYF010000155.1 GCA_934702115.1 uncultured Eubacteriales bacterium
GAGATCAATAGGTTCTTTAGATACAATTTCAATAGGAAATTCTAAAACCGTATTTTCTTTAGCCCCTAAAAGCAGTTTTCTAGGGTTTTTCATGACTGATTCACTTTTTATTTCTATACCTGAGCCAGAAACTATATCGTTTAAACTGGTATTTATAGACACTAAAATTAAACCAAAATCTTTTGAAGATATTCCATTGTACACAAATTAATTTCCTAGAAAACTCATGATTTATTCTCCTTTATATAAAAATTTACATAAAAACAACAGAGGTATTAAACTTTTACCTCTGCCAAAAATTATCACTATAAATACTTATATTGTTCTGTCCAAAACTTTTACTTTTATTATAATTTCTCTTAATCTTTGACCATCAATCATATACTCCAACGCTTCGTCAGCGGTTTTATAATTCTTTTCATTTTCTTCTGTACTAGATTCACAGATGTTAATCATTCCTTCGGGATGCGTTATAGAGTACTCTTTTCCGTTCCATTCAAATTCGACTTCTCCACCTTGTTTCATGCACCATTTAAAATCACTTATTGTTTTAAAATTGTATTCATCAAAATCAAAGCTTGTCATGTTAACATTTTTATTTTCATTCATACTATTGACCACCTTAAAATTTTTAAATTCAGGTACTGCATCGGGATAGTTTATTGGAGGTCCAAAACTCGGATATCCGTTTGACCAATCTATATTATGGTCATGAGGATCAGAGTGTTTAGAAGGCGTATTATGATCTGTGCAGTGCCTTTCTCTTGTGGCTTTACCATCACTTCCGATTTTTGTGTTTCTAGTGTAACCGCCTTTTTTTCCACTAGACCTAGTTGTTTTAACATCACCGGGATTTCCTAAAAATCTTTCATCATCAGAATTTTTAGGTTTCCAACCTCCTCCGTATGCATCTCCCATACCTTTGAAATTATCTTTCAAAACATAACCATATGACTTTACTACTATATCACAATTTTCAGGTTTATTTGTAATTCCGGAAATATACTCAAAGTGTTTAGAAGGCTTATATACTTCATCGACATTAAAATATCTCCAAGAGCTTAGTTCGTAATTTACATAAATTATATTTCCTTCCATTTCTTGAAAAGGTTCATGATAACAAATGATATATTCTGGTTCTATCCGCTTTAACATTTCGTTATATCCAGTCATAAAAAACTCTTTTTGATCAGAATGATTATTATGCTCCGAGACCATATATGTCGAAACTGCAACGCATGAACCTTTTTCTATTCCTTCAAAGCAAAAATCAAATGTAGAAGGTAGTCCCCAACTGACAGTTGGTATAACTCTTATCCCTTTTGAAGCTAAAAAAGCTCCGCACCACCGATTTTTAAAAGTATTATGTAATTGTTGTAATTTGTGCATCTGTATGTACATACTGAAATCAGGTGTAAAAACCGCTTTGTAATTTTTTAAAGTTTCTATATAATTTTCCGGCTTCTTCCAAATTTTTTCGAATTTATAATCATACAAAAAGAAATGAACCATACGATTAAAATGCTTGATATCATCAGCTTTTATTTTATCAAATCCTATTAGCCTTAAATCGATGAAATCATCAGAAACCATTTTCGGTTTTGGTATAAGTGGCATATCATATTTTCCTGTACCACGCAACGTGTTTCTTAAAAAGTAAGGGCTAGTTCGGTACTTTAAATTTTCGAGTGTCATAAAATTCTCTCCTTAAAAAAGTATTCTCATAACACCATATAAAAAATAGAAAATTTGCATCTTATAGGTCAAATTATATTTGCGTGTTTATTAGCTGTCTTAAAAGTAATTTCAACAGCTTTTTTGATAATATTTTCACTTTCTAGTTTTAGTGCGTTTACAGTTTCAAAATCTGCATTACCTTTAATGTTTATGTTCACAATAGGCGATGAAAAGCTGTTATAATTTTTGTTATAAAATATTTTTTCTTTAGGACTGCTAGCAAACATTCCAGTGCCTACAAAGTTATTAGGGCTATTTGCAAAATCCCATAATTTTTTAGTAGCTTCATGAGAAAATACAACATCTCCTTC
>CAKUYF010000156.1 GCA_934702115.1 uncultured Eubacteriales bacterium
CTTGGGGTACCGTGCGAAGAAAGTATCGGACTTTGTGTGGAGTTCATGGATAAATTTTCAGAGTAATACTGAAACTATCGTGGTTCTTGACAAACTTTTTGCATGGGATCTAGAGATAAAGGCTGCTGATAAATTTGGTACAACATTTCAAAGTTTAGTTATTCATAAAGTCATACCTATTTTATTTTTTGATACAAAAAAATTATCAGTGGGAATTAATTGTTTTCCTGAGAAAAGTGAGTCATTTGAAATTTCAGGAAAGACAATATTTGATATGGTGTATCCAATAGGAACAATCTATTCCTCTGTAAATAATATTAATCCCCAAAATATCTTTGGCGGAGTTTGGGAGCAAATGCAAAATGCAAATCTTTCCCCATCTACTTTTATATGGAAAAGAATACAATGAATTTGCTTATTATAAATCAAGAAATTAGAGATTTTACTTTATTATTGAAAGGAGTTTTAAGAATGAGTAAAAAAATATACTTAAGTCCAAGTATGCAAGGAAACAACAAGTATGCTTATGGCAATACAAATGAAATGATAGAGTGCAATAAGATTGCAAGGTCGGCGAAATTAGCTCTTGAAAGATGTGGCTTTGATGTCAAAAAACCAGCACAAGGACAGTCTATGGAGCAAAGTATCAAAGATAGTAATGTATGGAATCCTGATTTACATATTGCAATTCACACAAATGCATTTAATGGCAAGACTCTCGGTGGGACACTTGTGATGATTTACTCTATGGAAGCAGCAAACAAACGAGCAGGTCAGGCACTTTTAGACAGCATAGCACCTGTATCTCCAGGACCTGACTATACGCTAAGAACAAATCCGTCACTTGCGGAGCTTAATTCAACCAAGGCAGTAGCAGTTTACGTTGAGGTCGAGTTTCACGATACTGAAGAAGGAGCAACGTGGATAATAGAGAACACTAAAACTATCGGTGAAGCTATCTGCAAAGGTGTTTGCAATTACTTTGACATTTCTTACAAGGAAGGCTCAACTGCACTTTCTGAGAAACTTTACAAAGTCCAGCTTGGAGCATTTTCTCAAAAATCAAATGCAGAAAATTGTTTACAAAAGGCGAAAAATTCTGGTTTTTTAGATGCTTTCATCGTGGAGGTGTGATAAATGAACGAAGTTTCAAAAATGACTATGATGGCGATTTTAGTTGAAGGAATTATTACATATATAAATGAGTTTTTTGTATCAGAAATGGCTCCATGGCAGATGATTTTAAGCCTGACTTTGGGAATAATTGTTGCGACTGCCTACAAATTAGATTTACCTAAATATTTAAAAATGGAGTCCCAAATTCCATATGTCGGATACACTTTGACAGGAATTCTCATTTCAAGGGGTTCAAATTATATTTATGACATGTTTAAAGGATTAAATATAATCCATTAGTTAGGAGGAATTTTTTTGACAGAAAATCAAAAACATAAAATTTTAACATTAAAAAACGAAGGCAAGAGCTATCGAAGGATAGCTCTTTTGCTTTCTATATCAGAGAATACAGTAAAATCGTTTTTAAGAAGAGAAGTTAAACAGAATGATAAAACTTCGGTTTGCAGAAATTGTAATACCAAACTTAAGATTATCCCAAAACATAAAGCAAAGATATTTTGCTGTGATAACTGTAGGATAACTTACTTGCGAAAAATGAAGAAAGAGCGTGATATTAATGAAACTATCTCAAGAGCGATTTGAAAACGAAAAAAATTACTCTGCAACAATGTATATTGCTGATAATTTATTAAATCAAAAGCTAATAACCAAAAAAGAACATGAGAAATTTCGTGAACTAGCAAGTAGAAAATATACCCCTGTTTTCGGCTAATGTTCTCTTGAAAATGGATTGATTGCTAGGCTGATAAGAGGTAATATACGATGGCAAAAGGAGGATTTATGGCAAGAATCATAAGTTTAGTAGACAGAGCAGTTTTGCCATTACCAAAGCTAAAAAAGGTAGCTGCTTATGCGAGAGTTTCAAGTGGTAAAGATGAAATGATTCATTCACTGT
>CAKUYF010000157.1 GCA_934702115.1 uncultured Eubacteriales bacterium
GGCGTGGTTTTACAATGGCTGATAGTTGAGAAGAAAGCGCTGTTGTATGACTCACAAAAGCACGGCTTTTTACTTCGGTGAAGCGCCGCTTTACCTTGTGTTCAGTGGTCACTTAGCAAAAAGGCACTATTGATACAAATCAGCCCCCCTCACTATACCGACATTTCGAGCCCTGAATATAAGATTTTTGATGAAAATATTTGCAAAAAAAATTTGAGTCAGCGAAAAACAAGGACTTTGCCATCCGGATGATGGGCATAAAAAAGCACCCGACCGTTGCCGATCGGGTGCCTTGGCAGCATACAAATTGCAATGTCTATTTGCTTATTCCCATTAAAAAATCCTCCAATTTGCCTAAGAGATAATCTGCGGCTTCTCCACCTCCTAGTTCAAGCATGTGCACAAGATCTTTATCCGAAACATCGAGAATCAATTTTCCGTGTTCTTTCAAACATCCCTCAGCAGCAAACTTCGCGGATTCTGAAAAACCCTTTCGGGATATAATAATCGCTACATTTCTTAAAGCAATATCAAATAAATATTTCTCAGTAATATAAATCAAATTTTGGTCAATTTCTTCAGCGTAATTTTTGAATTCAAAAATTACAAAATGAGAATTGAAGTGGCGAGTCAGCATCTCCCATAATGGATGCATGCTTTCTTTATGGTTTTGGCACACCTTCAAGGAACCGATTAAATCCATCCTGAAGTGTTTGTCATTGGTTTTATGCTGATTGGTAAGTTTGTTAAAATAATCAGTTTCAAAAAGCAGTCGAACTATGCTTTCACAAAGATCTTCATAGGCTTCAGAATAATCACGTCCCATTTTGCAATTTTTTAGCTGTTGAATCAACTCATGACTTTTGCTATCTTCTTTTTCAACTTCACTAACTATATTGTTTTCGTCTATAAGCATACAAAGACCGAACGCCTGCGCTTCATCCGAAGGACGCCCTTCAATATAGTCAATCGGAAAATATGTAATTTGCGTTAATTGTTTGGACAGAAGTGAATCATTTTTGCTGTAAAATACCAGATTCTCTATATCCCATACAATCACGCCATACTTCTCATATATTTCTTTTTTGTCAATGCTTGGAATATTATTGAACACTACGAACAATACAATATCGTTTTTCTGAATGTTATGTTTTATCTTGTTTGCTACGATCTTATTCAGTAAAGAGTTTGCCAAAGGGGGTGACACTACCTGGCTTTTATAAAGTTTACACTCTACCCACATCTTCCTGTCACCTTTTTGAGTTACCAGATCCCACCCTTGATTTTGCAAATTGTCATTGAATTTGACACGATTGTATCCAAATTGCTCTATTAAATGTTCAAGATAATTTTCTATGGCATATTCCAGAATTCCATTTCCCATCGCCGGAGTAATAATACCATCATAAACCGCGCTCTTCAATGAATAAGAAAATACAACATTCTCAGCTCGCAATTCCACCGGCAAATCCGGCACAGCAGAATCTCCACTATTCAAAAAGACAACTATTATTTTCTTCTCATCGTAAAATGTGCTGTATATACGCTCCGTTATTGGTATGTCGTAAAAAATTACAGACTCATATTCGTCTATGTTTTTTGATTGATTTTTGATAAATTTCTGGATTGTTTCCACCAAAATTCGTGAGCTACTTCCATCTGTTACAGATACATAAGCTTGCAGAAAGTTTTCGGTCTGTTCTTTGATGCTAATGGTGCTTGTGAGAATCAGAATTCTTCCAGATCTCAGATTGCTGATAATTTCTGCAGTTTTAATTACAACAATGCCTCTCCCATATCCAGCAGGCATATCAACGATTATTTGTTTCTGACCTCTTTCTGTTGCTCGTCTGATAGAATCAATAGCTTTAAGCTGATACTCCCGTAACCTCATACCTTCCATTAACAAACTACCTCTTTACACTTTAATATGTTTTATAACTTCCCTGTTTTTTCGATGCTTTCATTGATACAATCTCATATTACCATAAATAATCGCCGTTTGCAAAAAGTGCATCACTCACATTC
>CAKUYF010000158.1 GCA_934702115.1 uncultured Eubacteriales bacterium
AATTTCTATTCTGCTTTGTTGGGGTTGAAGAGTGATTGTGATGAATTGAAATGATGAATAGACTTACCCAGTTTGAAATCACTTCTCTTTGGTTGTAATGCATTCTGCAACTGTTCTCGTGTGGTGTTTGAGAGTGAGTCTATCAGAAAGAGAATGATGAATAGACTTGCCTGAATTGACTATCATTCATTTTGGTAAAGGGGCATTCTGTTTCAAGAAGGATGATGAATCAAGTGAATTAATCATGAGAAGTGGTGATTATGAAATGAGCTTATCAATAGACTTGCCTAAACTCACAACACTCACTACTGATGAATCCAGTCGGTCATTCAAGTATCCTCGTATTATCACTCTGGAGGGTAGTTTCTATCAATACATCCTCACCAACAGACATGCCCTCTCTCAACACTATTTATCTTCCAAACGCATTTGAGTATAGTGAAGTGGTGCATATCAACAGTGTTCAATATGAAACGTAATAATGAGTAGATGTTGCAGCACTGGCTTATCATCACTCCCTTTTCTCTTTTCTGAATGGCGCTCTTCATTATATGAGTGAATTAAAAGCATTGAATACAACTGTGGAAAAGATTATTGTTCGTAGCAATGCCTGTAATGATAAATCATTCAGTGTACTGAGTCTGACTCGATTCGTTTATTTGAGTTTTTTCTCAGTGGGTAATGAGAGCTTTAAGAATGTGAATGAAGTGAAGCTAATTGGATTGAATCAATTGGAGAGAGTAGTGATTGGGAAGAGTTGCTTTACGAAGGAGAAGTCTAGTTGGAGTAATGATCCAGATCGTCATTTCTATTTGAAGAATTGTGAAAGAGTGAGAGAATTGAAGATGGGTTGTGATTCCTTCTCTGATTATTCCGTGTGTGAGATTGAGAATGTGCCTTCTTTGAAAGTGATCAAAATGGGAGATTTAAATGAAGAGAGTAACAATTTCAAGTATGCTTCATTGGAATTGAAGAGTTAGGGTTAGAAAGAATGAAATGATGAATAGACATACCCAGTTTGAAATCACTTCTCTTTGGTAAGTATGCATTCGCTGATTGTTGTCGTGCAGTATTTGAGAGTGAATGGTATGACATGAGAATGATGACTAGACTTGCCTGAATTGACTTCCATTCGACTAGGTGAAGATGCATTCGGTTTCAAGTGTAAGGATGAATCAAGTGAGTTGATCATGCGAAGTGCCTCAAACGAAGTGAACTGACAAATAGACTTGCCTAAACTCACAACACTCACGACTGTTGAGCGCAGCTGTACATTCGAGAATCCTTGCTTCATCACTCTGGAGGGTACTTCCTATCACTCTATCCTCACAAGCAGACATGCCCTCTCTCAACACTGTTTCTCTTCAAGGATATGCTTTCAAGATGAGGTATAAATTGTCTTGCAAGAGTAGTCACAACCAGAGAGAATGATGAATAGACGTTGGTGAATTGATGAACCATCCAAACATACCCAAACACAATTCCAATGCAAACATTCACTCTGTTGATGAATTGATAAGGATGAATAGAAGTGTGAAAGTGTTGATTGTGGATAATGTTTGCAGTGATAAATGCTTAACAGTTCTCGATTTAAGTTCTTTCTCAGAACTGCGAGTGTTTGAAGTGGGAGATGAGTGCTTTAAGAATGTGGATGAAGTGAAGTTGATTGGATTGAATCAATTGGAGAGAGTGGTGATTGGGGAGAATTGCTTCACGAAGCATAAGAATGATTGTAGTTATAGCGCAAGTCGTCATTTCTATTTGAAAGATTGTAGGAGGTTGAGAGAATTGAAGATGGGTTGTGATTCCTTCAGGGATTATTCCGTGTGTGAGATTGAGAATGTGCCTTCTTTGGAATTGATTGAAATGGGAGAACTGAATGAAGGGAGTAATATTTTCCATGATTGTTGTCGTGCAGTATTTGAGAGTGAATCTGCTGGAAAGAGAATGATGAATAGACTTGCCTGAATTGACTTCCATTCGATTTGGTAAAGGTGCATTCTGTTTCAAGG
>CAKUYF010000159.1 GCA_934702115.1 uncultured Eubacteriales bacterium
CATATGGGCTTGCTTTTCTACTTCGGCTGAAATCGGTTCAGCATGTTCACTTCTTCTTGCTGGGTTCTTGCTTCAATATTATTCTTGGGAGTCGGTTTTTATAATTCCCGCTTTACTTGGTGTATCTGTGTCAATAGTAGGATTCATTGCCATGAGGGATAAACCGTCAACCATAGGGTTACCGGATGTAGAAATTTATGCCGGAACTAAAGTTAATGAGAGCACAGAAGTATATGAAAACGATGAAGACAATAGAACTTATTGGCAAATATTTATGTCTGATATTATTAGAAATAAAAACTTATGGATACTAAGTTTAACTTATATTTGTGTTTATATCTTAAGAGTAGGTACTTTTGACTGGATTCCTAAAATGTTTATGGAAAGTAGTAATTCATCTCCTTTGATGGCTTCTCTTCCAATTGTTATATTATCCATATGCGGAATTTTAGGGACGTTATCCATATCATTTGTGTCGGAAAAGATATTTAAAGGTAAGCGTGCACCTGCTATTTTTTGTTATTTCCTAATAACTACTTTATGTCTGATAATTTTTAGACTAATATTTCCTTTTGAGGGCAAAGCCGTAATTGCGATTTCTGAACCATTTAATACTATTTTAGTGTTCACTTTGATGGCGTTATCAGGGGTAGGAATATATGGTCCTCAAATGATGGTAGGCGGAATAGCTGCAATTGAAACCGGATCAAAAAAAGTGTCTTCTGCAATATCGGGAATTACCGGCTCTATAGGATACGTAGGTTCGATAATAAGTTCATTTTTTGGCGTTTTCTCAAATCAATATGGCTACAAATTTTTAAACAATATATGGATACTTTCAGGAATTATAGGTATATTCCTCATGATATCAATATGGAATGCTAAAACTTCAAAAGATTATTCCCGATCTTAAGTTTTATCTAAAATTCATTCCAAGCGTAAAAGCTTAAAATATCAACAATTATATTTTCTTTCCCTTATACGATATACGTTTAAGGGAATTTTTATTTTTAATTTATACAAATTAAGCTTTTATTTATGTAAATTAGTAATTCAATAGTTTATAATTTATTAATATAAAAATTCATTTTACGAGTATGATATATTGACAAAAAGCATTTTATCAATGGAGAGGTGCAAGAAACAAAAACATATTGAGTAATTAGGCGAAGCTCTTTTTGAAGAAGTTGCATATGATTTATCTGAATTAATTGATAGAACTAAGGGCATAGAAGTTGCCATAGAGAAAAATTTAAGATGCTCTAACACTTGGAGAAGACTCAACACGTTTTCAATTACATTTTTTAGCTTGACCAGATTATAATAGAATATGTCATACGAGTAGTATAGTTGATTATGAACACTGGAACAAATCTACGGTTTTAATTGATTTTTACCGTAGACTTATTAGCTTATATGAGACTTTTCTGAGATATTTTAATTAAAACTAAAGTAAGTTTGTAAGTTTAAAAAATCGTATGACTATTATGTTATATAATTAGAATATTATTTAAGCGAAAGGTTGAAATAATGATTTTTCAGAATAATAATTGTAAAAGAAAAATCTAATATAAAAATGGAAAGTAACACTTCAGATAAAACTTACTGTTTCAAACAATTTAAGACTATATGAAGGAGAAAAATAAATAAAATGTATTATATTTATAGTCGAAAATCGAAATACACCGGAAAAGGAGAATCCATTGAAAATCAAGTTGAAATGTGTAAAGAATACCTTTATTCACATATTAAGAACATAGATGAAAAAGAAATCATGGTTTACGAAGATGAAGGTTTTTCTGCCAAAAATTTAGAAAGACCGATGTTTAAAAAAATGATATCGGATTCTAAAAAACAAAAAGTAGACTACATAGTATGTTATCGACTTGACAGAGTTAGCAGAAATGTAAGTGATTTTTCTTTTTTAATAACAGACTTAAATAAAAGAGGAATCGCTTTTGTTTCTATAAAAGAACAATTTGACACGTCCACTCCTATGGG
>CAKUYF010000160.1 GCA_934702115.1 uncultured Eubacteriales bacterium
TACTAACCCAGGGTGGAGCGGATGGTTAGCTGATGGGCTTCCGATTGACTTTACAGACATTAATATTGAACTGTCCCCAGAGCAATGGGCTACATCAAATAATGGGCTGAAATATTACAATCATACTGGAGGGAATATTCCATCTAACGCAATTGGTGTTTGCGCAAACATCATGAATTGGCATGGGACTTCTGGAAATGTTACCTGTTCGGTCTATGACAATTCATATCTTCAGTTGCGGTGTGAAGATGCAATATCATGGGGCGGAACCATCCGAGTCTTTTATATCAATAGCTACATTATGTAAGAACTACACCGTCGAGAATGGGGAATCTTATTTTTTTGTTTATACAACTGGACACATCGAATTTCAGAATTAATTGACAATGATAATCAAGTGATGTGTATTGGCGGAGACAATGGAGTTGTTACAAAGCGATACATTGGATCTCCTCAAGTCTGGACATCATGGACTTAATCTTAGTACGAATATACATACCTTCCACATACATAGCAGCCTGTGTTCACATTTTGGACAAGTGCCGTAAGAACAAATTTGTTTTTGGTATCATCATCAGTAACAGGATAAAATCTAATCGTCAAGCCTGGGGTCGTAGATGCCATTGGGATAAATGTATTTCTTTTAGGTAATTTATCATCAGGAAACCCATCCCACATGAAGTTTTTAGAAGTAACTTTAATTTCTGCAGAATTTTTTCCATCCCAAAAAATTTCACATAATTTGAGGCATGGATTATATCGATAATCCAATCGAATACCGCAGACATCGCCAACTGTAATCAATTGACTCCAGCTGTTTGTGCTCATCTCACTATACAATTGAGTGAGCAGTTGGCAGAGAAAGCCCCTATCCTTTACAATATCCGTGTAAAGGAGGGGCTTATTGTGATAGAAAAAATCATCAAGGATGTGCTCACAGAAATGACGCCGCATCTGGATCCGGAACAACTGGAACACCTCGGGAATGTCTTGTATTTGAATTTCCACGGAAAAGAGATCCAGGAAGAGAATACAGAGCTGATGGATACCGGCATGGATGGAGATGAGGCAAAGATCCGGATGTTCGTGGCCAGCAAGATCGCCATGAACCGGAAACGGAAAACGCTGCAGCATTACATCAAGGAAGTTAGAAACGTACTGAAGTTCCTGGGGAAGAGTATCGATGCGGTGACCGGCATGGATCTCCGGATGTATTACGGTTATATGCGAGAGAAGCGGGGGATTAAAGCGGTGACGATGCAGACGCGCCTGCATTATCTTTCGAGCTTCTGGGACTTCTTGATCACGGAGGAGCTGGTCCGGAGCAATCCGGTCCGGAAAGTCGGAACACTGAAGATTGAAAAGGAAATCAAAAAGCCATTCTCGGCCGAAGAGATGGAGCGGCTCCGGGATGCGTGTCCCGGAGTGCGCGATCGGGCCATGATCGAGTTTCTGTATTCCACAGGAGTCCGTGTTTCTGAGATGGCCGCGCTGAATATAGGGGACATTGAAATGGGAAAGCAGGAGTTGATCGTGTATGGAAAAGGCAGCAAGGAGCGGAAAACATATCTTACAGACAGTGCAAAATTTTATCTGAAGAGATATTTGAAAGAGCGGGATGCAAAAGACAGCGAGCCGCTCTTTGTGACAGGAGATAAGCCGCACGGTCGCA
Organism: uncultured Eubacteriales bacterium; assembly: GCA_934702115.1. Classification (GTDB taxonomy): domain Bacteria; phylum Bacillota; class Clostridia; order Oscillospirales; family Acutalibacteraceae; genus UMGS1491. The sequence continues at coordinate 1,673 of CAKUYF010000160.1, forward strand.
TGTCCGTGGCCGGAATCCAGTATATGCTTCGGCAACTCGGCAAGCGGGCCGGAGTAGAAAAGACGCACCCGCATAGATTTCGGCGGACGATTGCCACGGATCTGTTGGCCAGAGGGATGCCGATCGAGCAGGTGAAGGAGTTCCTAGGACATGAAAAACTGGACACAACACTGATTTATTGCACTGTGAAGGAGGAGCAGGTCAAAGCGAGCCATCGGAAGTATGCTTAATCATTAGAAAACGATGAAAAAGGCGGGCGGAGACGGTCGCTTTTTTAGTGTGCGTTGAGATCTTCCAGATGGAGCTTGGATGGGATGCGGGTTGGC
>CAKUYF010000161.1 GCA_934702115.1 uncultured Eubacteriales bacterium
TAGCTCAGCTGGATAGAGTGTTTGGCTACGAACCAAAAGGTCGGGGGTTCGAATCCCTCCGGGCGTACCAGTTTGAGTGCTATAAGAGGCATAGGAATTTTTGTAGTGACTTCTTTGACTGAATAAATTGTTTGTAAGCATGTTTAGAGTGTTAGCAAGCAATTTTTTATTTTTTTGTTAAGTGATGCTCAATGAGTATGAACTGTGTTTTAATTTTAAAATAGTAAATTTAAATCAGCTATAGTTTAGAGTGTTTTTATCAAAATACAAATACTAATAATGGCTGCAATTTACTTAAACGCTGAATTAATTCATGCCCCCTTACAAAAAAGTAGATTATTATATAATAGGATTTTTAGTTTTTAGTTAAGATATGATTTATTTAAATAATCAAATATTAATTTAATTAGGAGTACAAAGTATGGGAAAATTATCTTTGATTTTAATTATAAGTAGTATATGTGCAGTTAATTTCTTAGGAGGATGCACTATTAAAATTTTTGATAATTCTAATGTTTGCAACGCTTATACTTATAAATGCATGGAGGTTGAGGAATTTGATTCTATTCAAATGGATGTAGATACAGTAAACGTAAGTATTAAAGAATCAGATAAATGCAAAATAGAATACAATTTATTACTTTCCTCTGACGCAGAAGAGCAAAATAATACAGTCTGTGAAAGTAAGCAAGGAGTTTTGACTTTTAAGCTTCCCAAAGATTTTATTAAAGTAAACAATACAGATCAGTATGTTAACATATTTGTTAATCCTTACAAGAAACTAAATAATTGCAATATAAATATGAATGTCGGAAACTTACATTGCTCAGAAAAAATTGAAATAGGTGATAATTTAAATATTAATTGCAATGTAGGTGATATCAAAATTTCAAATTGTAAATCAGAGAATGTAAAAATTACAAACGGGGTAGGAGACATAAATATTTCAGGAAATATATATGGGAAAGACATTATCTCTGTAGGGGTAGGAAATGTAAAATTAAATTTGCTAAATTCATTACAAGACTATTCATATTTCTTAAAGTCGGGTGTAGGTAAAATAATTATTAACGGTCAAAAATCAACATCAAATACTATAACAGGGGACGTGTTGGAAGGTAATAGCTTCCATGATGATAGAAGATTAGAAGTTAATGTAAATACTGGGAATATAAGTGTTAATAAATTATCTGTCAAAATATAAACGAGTTTAGAAACAGTTTGGTTTTCGATGAGCAAATAGAGTAATATCATAATTATATTAATAGACATCAATATGCTGGTAACGTTGATGCCTATTTTATTAGTGTAAAAATTTTTTGTAAGGAATTAAACTTGCAGTTTTGAATATTATTAAAATTATTTTTTAATAGGTAATTTTTCAGCTGTTGACTTTTTAAACCCTTAATGCTGTAGATTACGATTAGAAAATTAGATTATGAAATGTATCTCTGTGGATTAAAAATAAATATTTTGTTAGATATTAGTTTTTTGATTTTCTATGTAGATACATCCTAAAATATTTACCGACTAGCTATTTTACAAAAACTGTTAGTAAGCATATTTATTTTTGTATACACAAGAGAAAAGTAGTCTTTTAGCCGTTTGATGTATTGTGATTTTTATTTTACTGTTATAAACTAGATTCGTCATACTTAATTTACCAATAATTTAAGTTTTATATTGTTAACTCTTTGATGTAAATTCTAGTAATATTACTATTTTTATTTACCATTAAGGAGATTTATAAATTTAAAAAAGATCATTTTATTCCGCTATGTATCGACTGAAAAGTTTCATTTGAGTATTGATTTTTTAAATACTATGAAAAACCAAAACTGCTATTAAAATTATAAAGATATTGAATGTTTTTTAACGGAAAAGAAGGTGATTGCTAAAGTTTATTTTTTAAAATTTAATGTTTAAAAGTTATGAATTTTAGGAGGTGTATAAAAACATTTCATTTGTAGTTACGGAGAAAAATCTTTATAA
>CAKUYF010000162.1 GCA_934702115.1 uncultured Eubacteriales bacterium
GGATAATAGGGCAGAAGTTCAATGATACAAGAATGCCGTAATTTTTTTACGGAAGCATGTTGCGCCAACAGGAAAAGCTGGGTATACTATGGTTAGAGATATATTTTTGAGAGGAAGGTCTGTTATGCTGAGATGTTTTAAATTGAAGAATTATAAAAACTTTAAAGAGGAAATAAACATAGACTTTGAAAATATTGCGGGATACCAATTCAACACAGATTGTCTTGAGGATGGTTTGATCAGTAAAATGATAATCTATGGAAGAAATGCAACTGGAAAGACAAATTTGGGTAAAGCGCTGATGGATATTACGAATACGATATTTGGAGAGCGCCCGCTGCAGAGCCGGGGAATTCTGCTAAATGCAGATTCAATGGAAGATGCAGCAACATTCTGCTATGTATTCAAGTTTGGTGATGATAATCTACAGTATGAATATTCCAAGTTTTCAGAATTTGAACTGAAAGAAGAAAGACTTTTAATAAATGGAATCGAAATTTTTAATTGTGACTTTCATCAGAAAATGTATAATTTTAAAAATTTGAGTTACATTCAGGCAGAAACCGCTAATGTAGCGTTATATTTGGAATCGCTGGAAAGTGAAGAATCAGAAGAAATAATAGAACCTAAGCTGCCATTTTTAAAATGGCTTATTAGCAATATAGCATTAGTCAATGGTTCAATACTATTGCGTTTGGTGAGTTATGTTAGGAGAATGACCTTGGTTACTGCTGGAAACAGTATGTGGTATCGATTCAGAGGGGGGAGAGATAGCTTTTTTGATATTTTGGAAAAGCAAGAGCGCTTATCTGACTTTGAAGAGTTCTTAAATGAGATGGGAATAGAGTGCAAATTGTTGATAGAAAAGCTGCCGGACGGACAGAAAAATTTATATTTCATACATGAACGGCAGCTAGTACCGTTTTATGAAAATGCCTCAAGCGGAACATTGGCTCTTGTCGAACTGTATCGCAGGTTTGTACTGCGTGCAGGAGAATCATCATTAATTTATCTGGATGAATTTGACGCATTTTACCACTATGAAATGTCCGAGAATGTAGTACGTTATTTTAAAAAGAAATATCCTAAATGTCAAATTATTATGACATCGCACAATACGAACTTAATGACCAATAAAATTATGCGGCCAGATTGTCTATTTATTTTATCTAGATCAGGTACATTGACAGCACTGTGTAATGCAACAGAACGTGAACTGCGAGAAGGTCACAATCTGGAAAAAATGTATATTAGTGGGGAGTTTGAAAAATATGAATGATTATGCAGTGGAGAGACGGCACCGTCATCGAAGCCTACTTGTTGTTGAAGGTGAACACGAAAAAAGTACATTGTTTGGGATTATTTTTAAGAGTTTTCCTGAACTGCACATTGACATGAATGATGTCTGGGTTTATGGAACCAACATTTACATGTTGTATGAAGATATTGTAAAAGAATATGGGGATGATTGGAACGATGTAGATATTGACATCCCCTTTGTTATAAGTAAAAAGTTATATCCGGAGAACCCGGTGTATAAGACGGATTTTATTAACATATTTCTGGTATTTGATTATGAACGTCATGCACCCCAGTTTAGTTTTGATAAAATTGTATGTATGCAAAAATATTTTTGTGATTCGGCGGATGTAGGAAAATTATATTTAAATTATCCTATGTTGGAATCTTATCGGCATATAACAAAATTTGAGGATGAGGAATACTTGGAAAGAAAAGTGCCGACTACATTACAGCCAGGGAGCAAATATAAAGACAAAGTCAACCTTGAAAGTGGATTTGGCAATATTATCGATTTTCCGCATAGGCTTGATGATTTCCTGAAAGGGAAAAAGTGCCAGGTGGAAGATAAAGAAAAAAGAGAAGAATGTTGTGAAAAAATATTGAGTTGTTCCAGTAGCAATTTAGGGTGCGTCCTTGAGAGTACTTTGCATG
>CAKUYF010000163.1 GCA_934702115.1 uncultured Eubacteriales bacterium
GTGTTTGATTTCAATGCATCACTCAATGATGTTGCTCCTGTTTCTCCAATGTCGTTGTCTGTTGATTTGATGAGAATGGAAAAGAGTGGATTGTTGATAGATGCCGTTTTGTGTGCTGTTTCTTTTGTCTTGACAAATCAGATTGAGTTGAGTGATTGTTTTGTTTGATTTCAATGCATCACTCAATGATGTTGCACCTGTGTCTCCAATATTGTTACCTGTTGATTGGATGATAATAGAAGAGTGAACTGTTGATTGATGCCATTGGTGTGTGTGTTGTTTCTTTTTTGTTCACCATCTAGATCGAGTTGAGTGAATGTTGTGTTTGACTTCAATACATCACTCAATGATGTTGCTCCTCCATCTCCAATCTTGTTGCCTGTTTGTTTTATGAGAATGGAAAAGAGTGGATTGTTGTTTTATATCATCTGTGTTTTTGTCTTCACCCTCAAGATTGATCGCGGTGAGTGTTGTGTTTGATTTCAATGCGTCACTCAATGATGTTGCTCCTGTGTCTCCAATCCTGTTACCTGTTTGATGAGAGTGGAAAAGAATGGATTGCTGATGAATGCCATTTGTGTGTTGTTTCATTTATCTTCACAACTCAGACTGAGTTCAGTAAGTGTTATGTTTGATTTCAATGCATCACTCAATGATGTTGCTCCTGTTTTTCCAATGATGTTGTCTGTTGATTTGATGTGAACGGAAAAGGGTGGTTATTTGATGGATGCTATTTGTGTTGTTTGTTTTGTGTTCACCACTCAGATCGAGTTTTGTGAGTGTTGTGTTTGATTTCAATGCATCACTCAATGATGTTGCTCCTGTTTCTCCAAAGTGGTTGACTGTCGATTTGAAGAGAAATGAAAGGGGGTCATTGCTGAAGGATGCTCTTTTAAGTTGTTTCTTTTGTGTTAACAACTCAGACTGAGCTCAATTAGTGTTGTGTTTGATTTCAATGCATCACTAATTGATGTTGCTCCTGTGTCTCCAATCTTGTTGTCTGTTGATTTGATGAAAATGAGTGTATTGTTTGTCGGTGCCATTTGTGTGATTGTTCTTTTGTGTTTACATCTCAGATTGAGTTTTGTGAGTGTTGTGTTTGATTTCAATGCATCACTCAATGATGCTGCTCCTGTTTCTCTAATCTTGTTTGCTGTTGATTTGATGAGAATGGAAAAGAGTGGATTGTTGATGGATATCTTTTGTGTGTTGTTTCTTTTGCTTTAACAACCCAAATCGAGTTGAGAGAGTGCTGTGTTTGATTTCAACACATCACTAAATGATGCTGCGCCAATGTCTCTAATCTTGTTTGCTGTTGATTTGTTATTAATGGAAATAGTTGCCTGTTTGTGGATATAATTTGTGTGTTGTTTCTTTTGTGTTCACAACTCAGATCAAGTTGAGTGAGTGTTGTGTTTGATTTCAATGCATCACTCACTGATGTTGCCCCTGTTTCACCAATGTCATTCCCTGTTGATTTGATGAGAATGGAAAAGAGTGAATTGTTGATGGATGCCATTTTGTGTGTTGCTTCTTTTGTCTTCACCACTTAGATTGATTTGAGTGAGTGTTTTGTTTGATTTCAATGCATCGCTCAATGATGTTGCTCCTGCGTTACCAATGTCATTCCCTGTTGATTTGATAAAAAATAAAAGAGTGGATTGTTGATGGATGTCATTTGTGTGTTGTTTCTTTTGTCTTCACCACCAAGATTGAGCTCAGTGAGTGTTGAGTTGGATTTCAATGCATCACCCAGTGAGATTGCTCCTGTTTCTCCAATCTTGTTGTCTGTTGATTTGATGAAAATGAAAATGAGTGTATTGTTTGTCGGTGCCATTTGTGTGATTTTTCTTTTGTGTTTACATCTCAGATTGAGTTTTGTGAGTGTTGTGTTTGATTTCAATGCATCACTCAATGATGTTGCTCCTGTGTCTCCAATGTTG
>CAKUYF010000164.1 GCA_934702115.1 uncultured Eubacteriales bacterium
GTGTTGCACTTGACTTGACAATCTATCCTTTTAATTAAGCAGATTTAGAAAAGTTGTTCGAATATACCAGCTTCCATTTCAGAGATATTATATAAGTGCTTCATAGTATTAAATGTTTCTTCGAGATTCCTTCTTGCAGATTTCCAGCCGCCGCCATCAGTAATCCAGATAAATTCAACTCCTGACACCTGACGAGATTCCTCAGCTATCATTTTATAGCTTCTTGCGGTTTCGTTGAGCTTAGAGCCGCCGCCGCCATAAAAATTTGTTTCGATCACATAGATGGTACTATTTGTTTTGACAACGAAGTCCCAGCGTTTTGTAGAAGTGCCTTCTGCTGAGATAGCAGATAAGTCAACGCCCCACTTGCTTTCTATTTCGGTGAGATACATTTCCTTATAGTACTCAACACCAGTTTTCTTGATGAAGCCTTCGACCAGATCTTCCATTTGATGACCGCCACGGTTTTTTCTGCCGTTGCTGTCAAGTCCGGTTTCTATGCCTAAAACATAATCATAAAGGTTGTTGACCAGATGATTGGCAATCAGATTAAGAAGTCCGGTCTTTCTCATAAAAGTGATGTACTGTTCTACAGTGCAATTCATTTTGGCAAAGTTATACAATACCGCTTCTTCTTCATCCTGTGCGTAGATTTCGCTCTGCCTTACAGCTAAAAGCGTCGGGATACATTTGAGAATCTCCGGATAACGCTGCAATAGAGAGCGAAAATCGGCTTCAATATCTTTTGAACCGATAAGCGAATTCATAATGTTAAGTTCGACTTTAATTGCTTCAGTGTTTTCATACACCTTATCAAAGTCCACGTAATAGTCATAGTTGTTAATGCTTGCTCTCATGCTTGCAAGCCAATCTTTAAAAACTCTCAAGGGTATCCTCCTCTAATCTTGCTTTTGATAGTTCTATAAAATCTTCAGAGCAGTCAATACCAATGTAGCGGCGATTCAAGCGTAAAGCCGCAACGCCAGTTGTTGAACTGCCACAGAACGGATCTAAAATAACGTCGCCTTCGTTGGTTGAAGCCTCAATGATCCTCTTTAATAAATACAGGGGCTTTTGAGTGGGATGCTTACCATGCGTTTTCTCGCTTTTAGGAGTTAACGCTCCACTCCAGACATCCTTCATCTGTTTTCCACCATTTTGTTCTTTCATCAATTGGTAATTGAAAAGATGATGAGCTTTCTTATCGTCCTTTTGTGCCCAGAGGATAGTTTCGGTGCTATGAGTAAAGCATCGGCAAGCAAGATTTGGCGGAGGATTTGTTTTCTGCCATGTGATATTATTGATAATTTTAAATTCCTCTTGTTCCAATGCTGCGCCAATACTATATATGTTGTGGAGCGTGCCACTAATCCAGATAGAGCCATTAAGCTTTAGTATGCGCTTGCATAAACGAATCCAATCGCGATTAAAAGCGTGCTTTTCTTCAAATGGAAGTGAACTATCCCATTCTCCCTTATTCACAGACACCATTTTCCCTGCTTGACAAGTTATTCCATTACTGCTTAAAAAATACGGGGGATCTGCAAATACCATGTCAATAGTTTCAGGGAGCATTCTCTCTAATAGTGCGAGAGAATCTCCCTGAATAAGCATGGCTGTGTCTGTACTGTAAGCAGCTAATGTATCGCTGCTAAAAACATTTAACATACGCACCTCAATAGTTTGTGATAATTACTTCCTTACCTACGCGCTTGCTTGCATCACTGTTGATCGCTCTTCTTACGCTGATTTCTTCAATCTGGAAACCTTCATAAAGTTCATGTACAAGTGGAACATTATGATTGCTTAACATAATCATTGCGCCTCTCTTGTCCAGTTCACGGAAGAGTGCAGCGAGGCGTTTGTGGTCTTCGTAACTGAAGCCATCCTTTGTGTAATTGGTAAAATTTGCTGTTTCACTAACAGGAACATACGGTGA
>CAKUYF010000165.1 GCA_934702115.1 uncultured Eubacteriales bacterium
ATTCTATTCCAACCCTGTACACTATTTTGCTTTATTATATAACAAATCTATTAACTTAAAATATAAAAAATCATGTACTCTTATAGTTAATTATGTTTTAATATGACTAAACACGCTGTTAGTTATCAGAAATTTTTCTAACAGCATGTTTAGTAAATTTATTAACTATCCACGGTTATGTAATGTGCTTAGTAAATAATATGGATTCCCCTGTGGAGTGTTTTGTAATTGACCGTCCTGGCGCTTAAAGTTGTCATACACTATATAATCGTCGTCTTTTCGTACAATAAAAGATGTTATTTGAGGCATACCCGCAGACTCTCTATTAAATGCAGAAAAATGCTCAAATGTAGCATAAGGCCCTAGTACATCATTAATGCTTGTGATGTTTGAATCTGGTACAAATTCTTTATTATATGTAGTGCCGTCAATAATTACACTACATACATTATTTGTTGTATTTGCAATTAGTGTTACAGTATGCTCAGTTTTACCATCAAGAGCCATGCTAGGAATAACCTGATGAATCAGTTCTTGATAGTAGTATTTATCAAACCTTTGCCCAAGAATATCAAGAGCGAGATAATTGTTTCTTACTTGTAAATGTAGTGATAGGTTTGTGATATCACTTATTTTTTTAATCCCGTTTGGGTTAATAATTAGTGCTAGCGTTCCTGAGTTAGTTCCTTTTTCCCACACCCATGAACAGCTAATAATGTTGATGCTAGTTTTGCAATCAACTCCGGCATAATACGCACACTCATTATTACCCCCCTGATTACAACAAGCTTTCTGTTTTTTGATGTAAGTATATTCATATATTGAGTATGGTGTAGCTCCCTCCAAGTTTGTTCCAACGGCAGAATAATCTCTTAGCCAAAACGCTGTATTTTCAGTATATGAAATAACAATATTTTCTATTTGTGAAGTCGCAATAGAGATATAAAGCCATTCAGCATTTTCTGGTAAAGTAATTGTCGAACCGTCAGCCTGGTCAACATAACTTTCAAGCCATTTCATGTCGAAAGTGAAACTTGCACCATAGATATTACCACCGTTTACATCAATTTTGCTACCCGGTTTAACTTTTATGTAGTATCCGCTTAATGCAGTATTTTCAGTTACATCACCGACGCTATTATAGTATAGATGAATTGTAGCTCTTTTATAATTAAATAGCTGTCTACCGTTTGTCAAAAAGTCCGTCATATCCGGTGTAATTCCACCGGATTCTAAACCATATAGGTCTTTATTTATTTTTTCTATTTTCGTCCCTACTGTTTTAGCGTCAGCCGCCGCACCACTTACAGTTAAACTCGTATCAATAGGGGGATTAGCCGGGTTAGTAATATGCTGACTTAACCATTTAGCTGTTTCTGTGCTAATAGTTGGCGAAATGATAGTGAGTAGTGTCCCATCGCTAGCCATAGCATCCAGTTTATTATTAATTTCATTTTGGACATCCAGATTGTTAAAATAGTTGTTGACATAAGTCTGTAATTCAACATAAGCCTTATGTAAATTAGTTATATCACCATGTAATGTTTCAACATCTTCCATAGTTTTGTTAAGATAGTCAACAACCTTACAAAGTAACTCGTAATAGCTTAAACTATCATCATACACCAATGGCAGTACTTTCTGGCACCAAAATCTAAATGGCTGTAAACTCTTGTACTCGCCTAAAGTCGGTGTAAAATTAGCATCAGTCATAATTAAACATCTCCTTTCACTCTACCACAGTCCAAAAAACAAGTCCTTGAACTCATCAATAATCAGCATATCAATGTTAATAAAAGTATCCCTATACTCAATTAACATCTTACTGTAACTTCCACTACTCATTTTCCCCTGTACGCTCTCAGTAAAAGCATCCCCTCTTGTTCCACTCTTAGCGTTGCTATTATTCAGTTTACTATTAACTGTCTGGCTAGTAAC
>CAKUYF010000166.1 GCA_934702115.1 uncultured Eubacteriales bacterium
TATGGCATAAATTAAATGCCTGCATAAATCCAGCCTCCGCAAGAGAACCAAGCATTAAGCCAAGAACAATTGCAGAAATATCGAATCCGGCTGTCTTTAAAAAATATCCGACAATACCAAAAATAAGCATAATATAAACATCTGTAATATTATTGCTTGCCGCGTAAGAACCTACTACACACAGGACACCAATACCCGCTAACAGAAATCCCTTCGGAACTTTAACAACCTGTGCAAACTGTTTTGCGCCAATCAATCCCACTATTGTGAATGCAAACTGGGCAAGCACGAAGCCTGCTAAGAACGGATATGTTACATGTGCATAGTTTGTAAATAAGCTGAATCCCGGATTCAACCCCTGAATCATAAGTCCGCCCATCAGCACTGCTGCTACGGAGTTTCCAGGAATACCAAGTGTAAGCATTGGAATCAGTGATCCGCCGCAGACTGCGTTGTTCGCTGACTCTGTTGCTGCTACACCTTCACGACATCCTTTTCCGAATTCATCTGGAGTTTTTGACGTTCTTTTAGCTTCGTTATATGCCATATAACCAGCAATATTTCCGCCTGCACCTGGTACAATTCCTACAAATGCGCCAATGATAGAAGATTTAATATATGTGAGCGGATATCTCACGAAATCCTTTGGTGTAATCTTCGGCACATGAAGCTTTTTAATATTATCGTCTGTTAACACACCTGTTTTCTCTCCTGATGAAGTCAATAGCTGTGTCAGGGAATACAAACCAACGATTGCCGGAATAATTGCAATACCACCATATAAAGCTGTAATGTTAAATATATACCTCGGATATGCTGTTGCAACATCCATTCCTACCATTGAAACAAGAAGACCTAATAACCCAGAAATGAATCCTTTTAAAAGTGAACCACTTGAAAGAGATACAATAATTGTCAGTCCGAACACGGCCATCATTGCATTTTCCTGTGATCCAAATTTCAATGAGAAATTCGCAATCGGCGGTGCCAAGAAGAATAATGCAAGTGCTCCTGCAATTCCGCCCCAGAAAGATGCGATGCACGCCTCCTGTAATGCTTCACCGCCACGTCCTTTTCTGGTCATTGGGAAACCATCCATCGTTGTCGCTGCAGAAGCCGGTGTACCAGGTGTATTAAGAAGACATGCTGAAATACTTCCTCCATATGTCGAACCGCAGTAGATACCGGCCAGCATAATCAATCCACTTGCCGCGTCCATTCCATAAGTAAGAGGAATCAACACAGCTACGCCCATCGTCGATGATACGCCCGGAAGCGCTCCAAACAAAATTCCCAAAACAGTTCCACCCATAAGGAGCAGTAAGTTCATTGGGTTAAATGCTGTACTAAAACCCATCAGAATATTTGATAACATATATTTCCCTCCTCCTTAGATTAAAAATCCTTTTGGCAGCGGAACCTGTAAGAACATGCTGAAAATACCATAAATAACAGCAAGCACTCCAATTGCTACAACCGGATATGTCCATAACTTGTGTTTTTCTGTATCGATCACATAAGAGAACGCCATCATGAATACAAAGGAAATCGTATAAAATCCAACAACTTTAATCAGTCCAACATATATAATAAGCATTAAAATTGCTATTGCAATCTTCTTTGTCGCAGCTTTCTGTTCTGCCAGTGCTGCGGCATCAAAATTTTCATCTTCCTTGTAATGCATATAAAATGTACGTACAAACAACATAGCACTTAAAATGCATCCAAGAACCGTGATTCCTGTCGGAATGATTTTGGGAATATCCGGAAACTTTCTGCTATAGATGAACGCAAATCCAAACAGCAAAAATAAAAACACTGCTGATACACGTTCTTTTAATTTCATTGTCATACTATTCAGCCCTTTCTGTCTCTATAATAAGACAAGCGATGCAGAATGTATCCGCATCGCCTATCTTTCTTCGCTTCTTAC
>CAKUYF010000167.1 GCA_934702115.1 uncultured Eubacteriales bacterium
GAACTACAACTTGCATAGATGAAACTTCATCGAACCCTCTTACCCATTATGCCGGCAGTAACTATACAATTATCCCTTCTTCAAATGATGGAGAATATATTTTAAATATTACTGACGGAGCAACAATAGAAAATATATCAGCTGAAGGTGCAGTCGACCTTATAATTAAAAATCAGGGTTCAGGAACAATTGAGTCAAAACAGGGCTTTTCCATCACAGGAGTTCAAGATTTAAAAACAGTTGAGCAAACTCAAAATGCTTCAAGAAATTTAATACTAAAAGGAGGTCTGAAAATTTCTGATAAAATTACATTAAATTCTAATGTGGATATCGGAACGTCGAATAGTACTCCTTCCCACGGCATAGAAGGATGTAAATCTTTAAATGTAGAATATGCTAATTTAACCATATACACTAAAGAAAATGTTGTCAGCTTAGAAAATATAGCAGAAGGTATTTTAGTTGGGAGTAAAGGTAAAATAAAGATTAACAACACTAAAAAAAACGCATTTAATAATATAGGAGGAAAAATATACATCATTAACGGAGGAGAAATAGAATTTAATAATCCAGGAGAAAGCTCTCCGTCAATCAAAATTTTAAGCAAATGGATAGATTGGCAAAATAAAATCTGGAACTCAGATTCTCCTGCTTCAGAAAATGAACAAGAAATAGATTGGAACCAAGCAACTAATACTCAAAACCATTATAAGTGCGAAAAAAGCTCCAATGCAAATAGTGCAGGCGACTATACATGGAAAGTATCTTCAACTGATTCACCTATGTATACTCTCATATACGGAAAAGGTAAAAATGGAGAAACTAATGAAACAGTAAACGGAAATGTAAAATTCATTAGCGGGCCAGGTCAATGCATCAGCGAAAGTAATTCGGAAAAATACGGCGAATATAAATTTCCTGCCCGTTCCTCAATTACAGTAAAGCTTCTTCCGCAATACGGATTTCAGCTTAATAAAAATGCAGTCCAAAGCATTAATACTACCCCTCAAACGGATAAAGGAACATATACTTTTATAATGCCAGAACAAAATATTTATTTAAGCGAATTATTCGTAAGCAGCAGTGACCAAACAGTTAATAACGCGGAAGGTATATTAAGCTCCAAAATCAGTCCATATTCTAATTTAGCAAATGGCAATCTTAAACTTACCATCTCCGCAGTTGCAGAACCCTCTAATGCTTCATCTTTCCAAAATGCCGCTAAAAATTATGAAATTTCCAAATATTTTAATATCGCTTTGAATGAATTAATATTAAAGAACGGAGATTCTAATCAAGCTTGGGAAAGTGAATTGAGTGAGCTTTCCGGACCTGTAGGAATAACCTTAGGACTCTCTGACGCATTAAAAGGCAAAAAAAGATACTGCGTCTTAAGAGAACATAATGGAGAAATAACTAATCTTACCAGTGCTTATAATCCTGAATCAAACGAAATAGAATTTTCTTCGGATAAATTTTCAACATATGCTATAGGTTACAGTAACCTTGTTCGTTCATTATCTACCCAGGTAAACTTAGATAACGAAATTTTAAATATAATAATCGAAGATCCTAATAACGCTTTAAATGATCAAGCTGAATTGGTCGTAACACTTGTTAAAGAAGGATCCGAAAGATATAATGAACTAAAAAATAATCTAGACGATACTCACAAAATAGAACGTATCATGTTTTTCGACATAGTCATCTATAAAGACTCTACTCACACAGAAGCTTATTCTAAACTTGATAGTAAAGTAAACGTCCTATTCCAAATTCCTAAAGGCTGGGATAAGGAGGATTTAAAAGCTGTACTCGTTGCTGAAGAAATCGACGCAACATTCGACGAAAAAGAACTTGTAAACAAGAACGATATTGAATACCTCTCCTTTTGGACAGATCATTTCAGCCCATACGCATTTCTTGATG
>CAKUYF010000168.1 GCA_934702115.1 uncultured Eubacteriales bacterium
TCTTTTGCTTTCGAGGTAATCCAAATCCTTCGTTTCGTTGGGAAAGTGAATCGCAGGTGTGTGGCCAGCTTTTCGTGATATAGAAAACGCCGTCAATGCGCTGGTAAAAACTCATCTTGAAGGTGCAATAGTCGTGTGGACAAACAACCGTGTATCGCCGATGTTCACTCTTTGAAACAATGAAGGGCTTTTTCTCGCGGACGGACTTGTCACAGATAAACAATTTGACATCCTCTTTCGTGCGAAGTGTCCGTCTTTCATCTTGCATGGACGGCGAATGAACAGTCTGTTCGGGTCCTTCTTTAAGAATGCCGGATCCAAACCCCAGACGAACAGACGAAAAAACGAAGCGACACGCTGTCTCTCACCCTGAATCTTTGTAAAAGAACAATGATCTGAACACATTCAAGATGTCCATTTCATCCCGTCCGTGACGATCCACTCTCATGGCACGCGATGATTGACGAAGCGAGACAAATGACGAGGAGGATGTGTTCATGGTTGTTCATGTCCTTTTGTGGCGTTTATAATATTCAATTGAAATTGTTTAACCATTGCTGATGATGGTTCTTTCACGATGGCTTTGAAACTGGTTAAAAATAGAGTGCTTCAAAGAAGCCGAAATAGACCCTGGGCAGAATACCAATTATTTTGCCGGACTGGGTAGAATACCAATTATTTTGAAATTCGTGGGTAGATTTCACTATTATCTCAGAGATTGAATGTGTGTTTTTTGATGGTGTCACTGTTCCGACATGGTGAGCTTTTGCCGAAAATATCTTGACTTTGATGTCTGGCCCACCTCCAAAGATAGAGCTGCTGGACAGAGTTAATGAATAAAGGAAAACCGTGACGAAACAACACAAAAGAAAAAGTTTGCACTTAAGAATAGAATTGGACACCATGCAGTAAAGGCATGACGGAAAGCCTCGAAAAAAACGGAAAGCCTCGAAAAACTCTTGTTAATTTCCAGTTTAGCCAGTGATATTCGATGACCTTATCACCCCCTCGAAAAAGATAAAAGTAGACCGAAATCTGAGATCGTTCATCAAGCAATTATGTTTAGTTTTGAAAATCAATTGACCTCTTTCACTTTGGTTGGTCGTCCGTTTTCCTTCATTGTCTATTCAAAGAGGAAATTCCCTTTCAATCCTCCATTCAATGAAAATCAAATGAAAACTCTCACTTTGTTTTTCATCCGAGAACAAGCTGGTTTCAAACACCGGCCATCAATTGACCGTTTTTTTGTTTTGTTGATTCAAGGGGGGACTCTTCACGTTTTTTGACTGTAGGAGAGCCTTGTTCAACAGCAAAAAACTCGACAGTGACGCACTTCTTGAACGAAATTGACTGTTTTCTCACAACCATGCTTCGTGGAGAGGCAATGGTCGACATTCCCGAAGACAACCTGCCAGCAAGAGAAGTGGGCGACTGCTACTGCACGGCCTACGAAATGCCCGAGCCAAAACAGACCAGGGTCATCGCCCTTCTGGACGCCGTTGACGACCCGACATTCTGGAGCCTCCCCCGAAAGCTCCAAGCTGTGATTCTGCTCCAGATGAGAAAGGAATTTAGGGTCAGACAGACTGACATCGCCATCGTCCTAGGAGTTGCCAATTCGACCGTGACCAAGTACAAGTACGACTACTTGGAGCACTCCGAGAATTTGTTCCCACTCACTGGAAGGCCAAGCAAAATTCGTGATGTTTTCCCCAACGTGGAAAACTTAATCCGTGAGCAATGGGCCAAGGGACGCAGCCTTCCTCTCGGAATCCTCCTTGAGTTCCTTGCTGATAAGCACCATGTGTTCGTCACAAGGAAGTGCCTCAGGGAGTACATGATCAACCACGGTTATCCCCACGTGATGGGGATTCCGACCGACGCGATGCGTGTTGCCGTCCCCCACGCAGACCTGG
>CAKUYF010000169.1 GCA_934702115.1 uncultured Eubacteriales bacterium
CAGTAGTACTTAATCTTGAACTTGCACCTAAACAGGAATCCAGAAGATTAGTAGACTTTTTAAGCGGAATAGCTTACGCAATAGGGGGAAAAATAAAAAAAGTCTCTGCAGATAATTTTGTTGTAACACCTAGAAACGTAGAAATAGAAGGAGAAGATATATTATCAGAAGTTGAAAATCGAGGAATGTACTTTTAGCTCTAAATAAGAAAGGTTGAATTTTTTTGCTTACAAGTGATGACATTAAGAATATAAGTTTTCGTAAAGCAGCTTTTGGTGGATATAAGCCTGAAGATGTTGATGCTTTTGTGGACGATATACAGTTATCGTATGAAGAAATTATGAGAGAAAATCAAAATCTTGCTTTAACAGTACAAAAACTGGAAAGAACTCTTAAAAAGTTTTATAGCGAAGAAGATTCCATAAGGAAAGTGCTGTTAGATCTTAAAACCGTTACAGAAAAGTCTTTAAATGAAGCAAAGACTAAAGCAAGTGATATAATTTCCGAAGCTACAAATACTTCAGAAGCTCTTATAAGTGAAGCTAAAAAAAAGGTGGCATTTGAAGAAGAAATAGCGGAAAATTTAAAAAAAGAATCTACAAGGCTTAAATGTTGCTTAGAAAAAATATATGAAGAGCATTTGAAAATAATTAAAAAAATTCCTGATTTTCAAGCTCAAGAAAAAGTTAATGCGTCCTGTTCATTTACCGCTGAAACGAAAGCAGAATCTGAAAAAGAAAGTTTTGATAAAAAATTCATTTCCTCAAAAAAATCCGCTTTACCAACTAACACTGATAATAGTAACGATTTAAAATTTGGGCAAAGTTATGTAGTTGATAAATCCTCATTTATAAATTCGGCCGGAATTTACGGTGGTATACTTAGAAAAGACAGTTGATAGAGTTTATTAAAGTAAATATGAGATGCACTCCTGCCTTTGTTGTATTTTAAATAAAGGGAGGAGTTTTTAATTACCTAAATAGTTTTGTTTTCAAGAGGTGATATTAATGTTTTGGTTTTGGACGTCAGTGATTTTAATACCTTTGATTGATCAAATTTTAAAATTTAAAGTAAGAACAGAATTAGTAAAAGGAGCTGAAATAAATACATTTATACCTTTTTTTAAAATAGTAAACGTGAGCAATTTTGGAATGGCTTTTGGAATAATGAAAGGAAAAAACTGGCTTCTGATTATTGCTACAACTATAATCATATTATTTCTATGTTATCTTGTGTTTACTTTGAAAGATAAAAATTTCTTAATAACTTTAGCTTTAGCTTTTTTGATAGGTGGTGGAATAGGAAATTTGATTGATAGATTAATTTTAGGATATGTTATTGACTATTTAAAGATTACATTTTTCCCTCCTATCTGCAACTTATCTGACTATTTTGTATGTATAGGAATGGCGATATTACTGTTTGAATTGAATTTTAAATTAAATTTAAAAAGATCTTGACATTAATAATTTATTGTAGTATCATTAAATCATAAGAAATATTAAAGGAGTGCTTAATGGTGAAAGAACTAAATGATTTAAGTTTAGAAAAAGTATCTGGTGGGCTTATTGTTAAGTTAAAACCTACAGAAGAATCTTTAGAGGATTTTCTTGATTATTGTAAGAAAAATATTAGACACATACATCCTAGCTTATTTGAAATATATAAGACACATTACATAGCAGGAAAAGATGGGGAAAAACCTTTTGTTCATTATTCCCCTAACTTTGAAAGCTTAGAAGAAGCCAAAGCTTATGCTATGGAAAGAGGTTGGTCTACCGACGTTGTAGTAGAAGAATTTGAATATTACATTTGTTGAGATAATTAAAGTATTATTCGAATTGAATTTTAAATTAAATTTAAAAAAAATCTTGACATAAACAATTTATAGTGATATAATTAAATCATAAAGAT
>CAKUYF010000170.1 GCA_934702115.1 uncultured Eubacteriales bacterium
AAAGGGGAGTGCCTCTGCGCATCCTTCCTTGACGTGTTCGACGTCGTCTTCGGCCACAAACCGCTGTTCTGCTCCAACAGCCTCAAGTTCAGCTGGGTCCTCTTTGAGGTCTTCATCAAGTCGCCCGTGCAGTACTACATCGATTTCAAAGCGCTCGACTTGACGAACTTCCACGACTTCCGCTTCTCCGAGCAGGGACAAGCCGTTGGCGGCCGCTTCTACGAGCTCTTCACAATGCTCAGCGCCTTTATCCTCTACGCATCCACCGTCGTCGATCCAGACATCCAGGCGCTCCGTGTCGGGAACATCAACTACGGACGCTTCATCAAGGACATGGGAATGCTCTGAAGAAGGACGTCATCTCCCAACTGGTCGATAAGCACATGGACCGACTCTCACAGATCAAGCCGAATAACGACACCAACGTCTTGGGGCTTCAGTGCTTCGACTTCGTCTCGGTCCTTGTGGAGTCTGACCTGTTCTTCAAGACCGACGGTCCGCAGACACTGGAGGTGAAGGAGGTCAGTAAGCTGAACGACACCATTGCCCAGCACCACATGCTCTTGTTCACAATAATTCTGCCTGTTCATGCGAGTGATCCTCTCGAAGTACCAGACCATCTAACGCCTTGAGCTCAGCGAGCTGCTCGTCATCATGACCAAGTATGACCTCGACGTGAATTTCCATGCGTGTGACTTGTGTGACATGATCTTCATGGAGTGCTGTGTGTGCGGTCCTCGGACACACCACCACATGGCGTTCTGTTGACGACTGCAGGAAGGAGGATCACAGTCCAACACAACGTGCAGTCCAATCACCCAACGTGATCTATGTTTGTTTGTTATGATATTTGGAGAAAACGCTGGATGTTTTCCATGTGAGTCGTGAGACAACTCGCCGCTCAACGATCATCTCGAACCATCACAACCGAGGCTGTCCATGTTGAGAGTATATATCAAGTGACACACGTCGCTTCGATGTTGGTGCTTTCATTCACGACTCTCCATGACTCAATTATGGCCTCTTTGTCATAATTGAATCTGCTTTTCAAATTCGCATCATCCCTTTTCTCCTCTCTTTCCTCCTTTAAGCGTTCTCTCCTTTCTCCATCTCTGTCTCCCCGAACTTATTTTCTCGAATGCCTTCTCTTATTCCTCACCCATACCTGTTTCTCTTCATCCTCTTCCCACCTCATTCCGGCTCCTTCTCTTCTTTGATCTTCAGACGTATCAAAATGATTCAAGCAGCCACGATGTGTCTTATCTCAGTTTACTCCGTCGTCCTAAGACATCTATCATTTCATCACCAATCAATTGCATCATTTCCACATCCTTCCTGTATTTCCTCTTTCTCTTCCCCTCAATGTCAATGGTTCCGTACTTTTGTGGGACGTTTCCGTTTTCTGTCCCTCAGATCAACATGTCAGACTCATTGTTTCAGAACTGCGCAAGTTTCTTTTGTTTCTGAAACATCTTTCTGGGAATGACTCGCTTGCCGTTTTTATTCTCATCTGACGATCTTTCGACTCTGATTAGGCGGTGTGTGTTTTCGCAATTGAAATAGGACAGTCTTGAGTTTCCAGGTCTTCGTTCGGACGTGAAATATGTGGCAGGAAATCGTTTGAGGGCAATGTTTGTCAGTGTTTTCTTTCTGCCAGAGACTCTGCATACAATACACAACGACCTATTTTTTATGGAAACATCATGCAAAAGCGTGTCGATCATTTAGTTCCTCTTTTCGATTTCCAGCACACTGCGGCTTTTGCCCTCCTCGACCATCGACAGTTCGCTCTGTTCCTCTCGGATTTCAATCGCGGCTGTTGGCGTTTGAAAGCTCCAGGTTTCCACGGTCCGGAGGACGGTTTCAATGTTGACCTCGCTTCCTGGAACCAGCCGACTGTAGAGGCCTCTCGC
>CAKUYF010000171.1 GCA_934702115.1 uncultured Eubacteriales bacterium
GATTAATGCCATTTGTGTGTTGTTTCTTTTGTTTTCACATTTCAGATAGAGTTCAAGGAGTGTTGTGTTTGATTTCAATACATCACTCAATGATGTTGCTCCTGTTTCTCCAATTTTGTTGTCTGTTTGTTCAATGAAAACAGAAAAGAGTGATTTGATGATTGATACCTTTTGTGTGTTGTTTCTTTTGTCTTCACGACTCAAACAGAGTTTTGAGAGTGTTGTGTTTGATTTCAATGCATCACCCAATGATGTTGCTCCTCTTTCTTCAATCTTGTTGCCTGTTGATTTGATGAAAGTGAAAAGAGCGGATTGTTCATGAGCGCCATTTATGTGTTGTTTCTTTCGTGTTCACTGTCCAGATCAAGCCAAATGAGTGTTGTGTTTGATTTCAGTGCATCACTCATTGATGTTGCACCTGTATCTCCAATGCTGTTCCCTGTTGATTTGATGAGAATAGAAAAAGAGTGGATTGTTGGTGGATGCCATTTGCGTGTCGTTTTTTTGTCTTCACCATGAAGATTGAGTTCAATGAGTGTTGTGTTTAATTTCAATGCGTCACTCAATGATGTTGCTCCTGTTTTTTCAATCTCGTTTTCTGTTTATTTGATGAGAATGATAAAGAATGTATTGTTTATGAATGTCATTTGTATGTTGTTTCCTTTGTGTTCACGACTCAGATTGAGTTTAGTGAGTGTTGAGTTTGATTTCAATACATCACTCAATGATTTTGTTCCTGTTTCTCCAATGCTGTTATCTGTTGATTTCATGAGAATGGAAAAGAGTGGCTACTGGTAGATTTCTTTTGTGCTGTTTCTTTCGTATTTACATCTCAGATTGAGTTCAGTGAGTGTTGTGTTTGATTTCAATGCATCACTCAATGATACCGCTCCCGAGTCTCCAATCTTGTTACCTGTTGATTTTATGAAAAAAAAAGGAAAAGTGCGGATTGTTGATGGATGCCATGTGCGTTGTTTCTTTTGTCTTAACATAACAAAGAAAGCTCAGTGAGTGTTGTGTTTGATTTCAATGCATTGCTCAATGATGTCGCTCCTCTTTCTCCAATGTTGTTGTCTGTTGATTTAAAAATGAAAAAAGTTGTTTGTTTGTTGATGTAATTTTTGTGTTGTTTCTTTTGTTTTCACAACACAGGTCGAGTTTGGTGAGTGTTGTGTTTGATTTCAGTGCATCACTCAACGATGTTGCTCCCGTGTCTCCAATCTCGTTGCCTGTTGACGTCACTCGATACAAATCCGTGAAGAGACCTTTATTTCATTTTTTTTTTCGATGGTCTAGTCACAGGACTAACTGTCCAAATTGATTTCATTGCAAGGAACAATGTTCATCAAAAGACAGACTCTCTCAATCGTGCATTCGCCCACGATTTGCCCTGTGATAAATAACATTAAGTCTTCCAGATCTCCTTCCATTTGGTATAAGACAAACTCCCGAGATTAATGCTCTGTTGCCGCTTTAAATTATTGATGAATCCCATCAAAGACTGTGCTTCTTTGTTTCCTTTGTTTGCAGCTTCAGAAATCAGCGATTCAGCACGCTCTACATTGTGTTCCGTTCCAAGTCCCAATGCACAACATTTGGCAAGAATGAGCATTGCATCAGCATCACCAAGGGCCGCACAGTCTTCAAGGAGCGCCACGGCTTTTGGGTGGTTTTGCGGGAAACCATTTCCTTCCATCAGCCGAATTGCCAGCTCTCTCTTTGCGTCCATGTCTCCTTGTGCCCCAAGAACTCTCTGTTTCTTTGTATCTGGTGCTTCCACGTCTTTCTTGTCTGTCATTTGTGTGCTTTTGAGTGTTTTGTTGTTTTTGAAACGAGAAAAAAGAGAAAAAAAGAAGTCAAAGAAAAAAGAAGAAAAGGGAGAAAAGAGTTGTTTTTTTGATTTGTGTG
>CAKUYF010000172.1 GCA_934702115.1 uncultured Eubacteriales bacterium
TGCAGGCTTTCCATCCGTGTTTCCGCAGCATCCTGCCTGGTTGACTGCTTAATAATGTCACTATGCTGATTCTGGATGAGTTTCATCATTCCCGGCACTATCTCCATAATATTCCAGTTTTCTGGCACGCCGTCCCGGTATCCGCATCCTGCAGAAAAGAGCCGGTCAACATCCTCCGCGATAAATCCGATATGGAGTTTTTCTCCATGTGGCTCATCCGGGCAGTAGCCGTCATTATACCGGTAGGTTACCACTGGCAGATCATACAGAGCCTCCGGCCGGCACGTAACATCAAACGTTTCTGTAATGTCATGCTTATACCGCTTGGAAGATGACGCATATCTTGCAATCCTGCTGTTTGATGTCACATAGCAGGCGTAATTAAGATTTGTGGTGGTATTGGTATTCCCATTCTCGTCATATATTCCGCTTGTTGGCCGTAATGCTGCTGGAACTGTCAGATCTCCGTTTTTGCTGAGTAATGGGACTTCTCTCCAGTCTCCCCAAGTTCCTGATGCCCGGCGTCTGTATGCCATTTTATCTGTTCCCATTCCAAGTGCCAGCTGGGTCGTATAATTATCGTCCGACCCCTGTGCCGTAAAAATATGATACCAATGAGCACTTGGCAGATAAGAGCATCCGCTGTTGTACTCCCTCCAGTATGCCCTATTGGCTGCCGGTCTCCCATTTGCGTTGACATCCGTGCCAACTCTTGGCAATAGTGCGTGTGTTGCTACGTCCGCAGATGCTATAGATGTTGGCTTATTTGTTATCTCATCCCAATCATGTTTATGAGATTTTTCCGCATATTTTTCAGAAAGTAATAATCCAGCTTCTTCGATATTTCCAGCCGTCAAAAGGTTTCCATCTGCCGTGATTTCCACAAGGCTTGCCGCGCCTTCTTTTGCAAAATAAATGCCTCCGTTTGTTCTGATGTCAACTCGGTCATTTCCAAATATTACCGCCCTTCCATTGATCCCTGGCACCGTTTTTTCTGTGTCTGCATAGAAATACGCTCTTGTTTCCCCGTTATCTGTGATTGCGCTTGCAACAAAATAGCTTTTGCTGAAGCAATAATCCATTTGTGTTCCATTGCTGAAACTTGCATACATTTGTTCTTCCGATATATCCAGACATGCAATTTTCCCGCTTGTTGCCTTAATACATCCAGAAAATTCCCCCGTTGCGCCCACTAAATTTGCGCCCCGAATGGTTCCCGTTGCCGTAATCTCCTGCGCAAAAAGATCCATAACATCTATGTTATTTGCTAGGATTGTTTTGGCTGCAATCTCATTACCAGTAATGGACTGTGCTACAATCTTATCTGCTGTGATTGTCCGCGGTGTCAGGATCTCACCGTTTAAGGTGTCCACACTCTGTGCCTGCAGTGCGCCGGTGATATTGTTGAGTCCGTACACAATGCTATTGGTACTGCCGCGGATCTCCAGACGTTCCACGGACAGTGTGCCCGCTGTGATCTTATTTGCAGTCAGCTCTACAATCTTGGCATCGGTAATGGATGAGTCTGCAATCTGCGCCGTTCCTACCACTCCAGTTCCAATCATCGCCGTGGTGATAGACCCTTTTTTGATATTTGCAAGATCAATGTTCGCATATTTTAGATCTGCTTCTTCCGCCTTGATGTAGTTGGTCTCGATAGTTCCGACTCTGGCAGATACTGCCGTTAGTTCTCCCTCGATTTTGAGGTTTCCTTTTGCAGCCTCCTGCACCGTACTGTTTCCGGAAACGGCATCGGAAAACCCAAGGATTTGATCCGTTGTAATCGTTCCAGTTGTGTTTCCTTCGGAATCAATCGCCGTTTCAATCACTGCAGTCGCATCTTTCACTTTCTGCTGCATTTCCGCAAATGTCAAAAATGTGTTTCCC
>CAKUYF010000173.1 GCA_934702115.1 uncultured Eubacteriales bacterium
GTTCTGATCACGTATGTCCAGAGAGTCCCGGATCAGTTGGATAACCTGGAAAAAGCGGAGGAGATTGGGGAACTGCTTGGAATGACAGTCCGGATCAGAGATCGGGAACTTCTGGTCCTCCGGTACAGTCACGAGTATATCGGTGACCAGAATAACATCCTGCAGATCTCTTTTGGACTGGACTGGTGGGAAGATACCAGAAAACCGGATACGGAGGAGATCATGGAGCATCTGCATACAGAAATGACAGTGAAAGGAGACTGAAATGGCAAAATTAACATCGCCCAGTATTTCGATTACGTTCCTTGAAAAGGCGGCAAGCCTGATCGAACGCGGTTCAAGAGGAATCGTGGCTCTGGTACTCAGAGATGCGAGTGTAACCGAAACACCGGATACCTATACGGTCCGGGATGTTTCGGATGTGCCGACAACGTTATCGGAAGCAAATCAGCAGTATATCAAGGATGCACTGAAGGGGTACAGCAAGGCACCGTTAAAGGTCCTTGTTTATGTAATGCCGACAACCGCCGGAGATGTCAGTGGCCTCTATTCGGCTATGATGAAGTATTTTGAGACGGAAACCATCCAGTGGATGGCGATCCCGACCGTGGAAACTGATGGGAAAGTGGAGGATATCGTTTCCTGGGTGAAATCCCAGAGAAACAATAACAATTACATGATCAAGGCAGTGCTGCCGAATGCGGATTCCGCAGACTGCGAGGGAATCATCAACTGGGCCTCAAAACTCTACAGGGACGAGACGAGCGATAACGGAGATAACTCCGTGACAATTACGAGAAAAACCTATACGGCCGAACAGGGGACACCGAGGATTGCCGGGATCTTTGCGGGAACGGATGTGACGATCTCCGCCACTTACGCGCCGTTAAAGGATTTTGATGATGTGGAGCGTCTGGATTCCGAGGCAAGAAATACCGCGGTTGGAACCGGAAAACTTTTAGGTTTCTGGGATGGGGAAAAGGTCAAACTGGACCGCGCGGTTACCTCATTTGTGACAACGACTGGCGTCAAAGGCGACTCGTTCAAGAAAGCAAAGCTGGTAGAGGACATGGATATGATCAAGTCAGATATCCAGACTACGATCCAGGACAGCTACATCGGTAAATATGCCAACAGCTACGATAATAAGTGTCTGCTGATCACCGCAATCAACGGATATTTCCAGACACTTGTCAATGACGGGATCATCGAGTCCGGAACTGCTGAGATCGATCTTACAAGCCAGAGAACCTATCTGGAGAGCCTTGGAAAGAGCGTCACAGTGAATGGTGAGACGAAGAAACCGGAGGACCTCTCCGATGACGAGGTGAAAATTGCAAATACCGGTTCCCACGTATTCTTAAGGGCAACGGTTGTGCTCCTGGATGCGATCGAGGATGTGAGTTTAACGATCAACGTTTGATGGAGGTGAAGAAGAATGGCAAAAGGATATACTGCAAACCAGTCAATCAACGGAAGCTTTGGTGAAGTCTGGTTTGATGATGATTATCTGTCTGAGATCGAATCTGCACAGGCAGAGCTTTCGATGTCTTATACAGATGTTCCGCAGGTAAGAAAACTTACGAAAGGAAAGAAACTGACCAATATCGAAGGAAGCGGAACTCTGAAAATGCATCATGTACGCAGCACCATCATGAAAAAGACGTCTGATCTGCTTAAGAGGGGAAAGACACCGAGTTTTAAGATCATCATCAAATTGGATGATCCGGATGCTTTAGGAGCGGAGAGAATCGTTCTGTATAACTGCAAACTGACAAAACTGACGCTGATGGACTGGGAATCTGGAAAAGTCACAGAGGAGACAATTCCGTTCACATTTGAGGATTGGGATCTTCTGGATGTAATTAGTGCGTAGGAGGTAAATTA
>CAKUYF010000174.1 GCA_934702115.1 uncultured Eubacteriales bacterium
CCTCGGTACTGTCTCCGCAGGCCACCTTCGTCTTCTGGTTTAAGAGGATCAGTTCCTTCGCCTTGTCCAGTGTTTTCTGGCTTCTTGTGTAAAGAACAACCTGATATCCATATTCCGCAAAAATCTGGCACATGGATGCTCCCATGGTTCCGGCTCCGGCAATTCCGATCATTTCTGGCAACTTCTTACTCATGTGATTTTCCTCCAATTTCTGATTTTTTGCATTTTTCATATCCCGTATCAATCTTTTTTGTTTGTTTTTCACAGTATAGCATATCTTTTTTCTTTATAGAAATCGGTATTTGTGATAAGACTTATCAGTTTTTCTGTGGTCTTACCACCATTTTGTACAATTGGATTGATATTACTTTTTTTCTGTGTTATTATGAAAGAGATCTGAAGCTGCCATAAAAGCTCCTATCGCAGCATCTGGAGTCCTATCGCATTTTTCTCCCCGTTTTTGTCACAGATATGGAGTCGTCTATGAAAAAAAATACAGATTTTCAATCATCATTAAAAGGTAATAAGTTATATAGTTTTTTGAAAGTAGCCGAGATCGGCAGTATCTCAAAAGCCGCTGAAGCGTTAAATTATACGCAGTCCGGCCTTACTTACATGTTAAACACACTTGAAACAGATATCGGTCTCCAGCTTTTAAAGCGAGATCATAAGGGTGTTTCACTGACACCGGAAGGAAAACAGCTGGAACCGTATTTTCGTTCCCTGCTTGAACTTGAAAAAAATATGCAGACTAAAATTGATGAACTGACACAGAATGATTCGGAGCTCATCCGTATCGGCGCGATTCCAAGCATCGCAAAATACTGTGTACCGCCGCTGATCCGTGAATTCAAGTCAAGATATCCAAAGGCAAATGTTATTTTCCGTTCCGCAGGCGGAGGCGAAATCCCAAAGCTCATCAAAGATCATACGCTGGACCTCGGAATTATTGATATCGTTCACGCAGAAAATATGGACTGCATCCCACTTTTATCTGAACAGATGCTTGTCGCGGTTCCCGAAGAGTGGGAAGTGGAGACAACGGCCGGCAGTATTTCCCTTGATTCCCTCACGGACCGTCCGATGCTGTGTTTTGCGGCAAATCCGCTGAGTGTCGGGATCCGTGTCACGACCGGAAAAAATTTTCAGGATAAGATCACGATCAGTTCCGATGGAGATACCGCACTCTCCATGGTCGATGAGGGGCTTGGATTTACGATCCTCTCTGAACGCTATGCCGCTGACTGTCCGGAGCATGTACGCATGTACCCGATTACGCCTCCGGTCCAGCGAAAGCTCTGCGTTGTGACAGAATCTCTCACAGACCTGCGTCCGCTCGCAAAAAAATTTGCCCTGCTCCTTCAGGAACAGATTTCCTAAACGATCGTTATTTTTATTTATCAATGCAAAACCGGCGCTCCCGAAATAGGAAGCGCCGGTTCTGCATTATGGCATTTATTATGGATATTTATTATGGCTTTTTAAAAGGGGGATTTACTACAAATTGAGAGGGATTAACTTTATTTACACATTTTGCCGCCGATGGACCACTCGTCCGCTTCGATCTCGCTGAATGTGACCCAGATATTCTGATCCGGCACTTTCGGAAGTTCTTCGTTGATGACTTTTGTGATCTTCTCTGCGATCACTTTTTTCTTTTCCTTTGTCTGTCCCGGAAATAATGACACATTGATATAAGGCATAACCGTTTCTCCTTTCCAACAGGGTGCTCACCGGATTGGGAAATCCGTGAGACACCCGGATACTGCGAAGTTATTTTGCTGCTTTGAGCTTTCTGTATACAACTTCCTTCATGATATTGTAGGTTCCTCCGGCGA
>CAKUYF010000175.1 GCA_934702115.1 uncultured Eubacteriales bacterium
CCCGGACCCTTTTGGCTTCTTCGGAGGCAAGAAGATCGTCTTCGATATGCTGCACCGACTCAACCTGCTCAATCTTGTGTGCCCCAAAAATCATGAGTTGAACCTGCGAAAGGATTGTGTTCAAGCATCAAGAATGGGATATTGCGAGAAATGTAAACAAAACCGGAGCGTCCTGACGAACACGTTTTTTCGAGGCATCGAATCAGGGCCATCGACGAGTTCTTGCTGGTTCTCTTTCTCTTCTGTGCCCGCGGACAGCCGTCTTTGAGCAGCAAAATCACCAACATGAAGGAAAAGACGGTCATCAAGTACATGAATGTTATCCACCAAGTTTGTTCAAAGAAGATCGAAACGATGAAGGACCAAGAGTGGAAGATCGGCGGGAAGGGGACTATTGTGGAAATTGACGAAATACATCTTGCCGTTCGAAAGTATCAACGAGGGACTCAACTCGTTTCAGAACATTTTTGGGTCTTTGGGATGATTGAAGTTCAAGGAGGTTGGGTTCAATTTGAGGACGAAAGCCTCTACAAACGCCTCATCAAGAGCGAGAAGGAGAAAATCATACGACACGCAACTGTCCTTCTTGACAAAAAGACCCAGCGAAAACAACGCGAAGAGAAGAAACCGAAGAGGGCCCGTCAGAAAGTCACGATGGCGGAATTCAAGATGTTGGTGAAGGACATTCTCAACACCGACCTCCACAGAAACTACGAGGGGGATATCGAGGATGTCTACGACATCATCACCATGCCCACCGTGAAAAGCGACGAAATCAATCTGAAAGACAACCCGCTCACGTTGGAGGACAAGAAAAGAATCGAGACGATGTTCTCACAGCGCCGTCAGGACAAATGGACGGGAAAGGCCCTCTTCTTCAAAGTCGAAACCAGGTCTGAAGAAGAACTCCTTCCGATCATCCTCAAGCATGTCCACCCGGATTCAATCATCATGTCTGATAAATGGGCAGCATACAATTCTCTTCCGGCGTTCTTTGAATCGTACTCAATCTCTCACAAATATAGATTCAGCCAGTTCATCTTCAAGAAAGGTGAGTTGAAGGCGCTGAGGAAAACGACAAACCACATTGAAAGGTGTTGGGTTGACGTGAGGCGGTTTGTGGCTGGGGCTCGGGAGGATGACATCCAGATGAAGCTGGACGTCGAGACCTTCAGGTACTTGTTTCTGAACTCGGAGAACGCCCGTGAGAACATGGTCCGGTTCCTTGTCCATGCTGGTTCAAATGAGTAGTTGTTTATGGTTTTTTGTTATTAAAGTTAAAGAGAAAGGTAAATCCATTTGGTTTATTTTAGTGTTCTAAAAATATGTCTACACCTAGGGGCAGTCCCACATTATTTTTATCGTTCAAAAACAGATTCGCGCGTATTTGGAGGAAATTAAATGCAATTGTTTTGAGAATTTTGAATGTCTGAATGTGATGCCTGAATCACAGAGGGCAACCTTTCGTCTTGTGATTGAAAGAACGATTTTGAATATGGAAATCATGTTTCAATGTCCTGGATCCTCCACGAACACGACTCGGGCAAAGGAAAACGTCGATGATGTGACAAACAACCTGAAACCGGCGTTCTACAAACAAATTCAAATGAGATGCCCGTTTAAGATGGAGGTCGATTTGTTTCTCGTCCCAGACGGCTTCATCAAGAGGCGAGAAGTAAACCCCTATTTTCTCAGTGGAGGATTCCCCGAAGTTCAAGATATTCTGAGGGAGATAGTGGTGAATGAGAGATCGATTGTGGACAAAACGAGACTTTCGAAAGATGATCCCCTCTTCTCTGAAGACCTCATCAGGCTCTTTGACATGTTCAAAACG
>CAKUYF010000176.1 GCA_934702115.1 uncultured Eubacteriales bacterium
TTGTTACTACAGGCATATTGGCAGTTGTTAAACTTGGGCAATCAGCAAATGCAGAGTCCCCAATTTCTTGTACTTTAGCCATCTCTACAGTTTCCAACTTTTTGCAGCCATTAAAGGCATTTTCAGGAATTTTTGTTACATTTCCCTCTATTATAACACTAACAATGTTTGCTGACTGAGATTGTACAATATTAAAATCATTATCACTCTTTATAGATAATTCACCCTTGCTGGATACCTGAGGTACTGCAGCCTCACTGCTAGTGCTTCGTTCTGTTACAAATGGGCAGTTTTCTTCGAACGATTCTTTGTTATCCTTAAACACTTCTTCTTTAATATTAGATTGTTTTAAATTTGTGCAGCCCTTAAAGGCATCTTTACCAATTTTTGTTACTACAGGCATATTGGCAGTTGTTAAACTTGGGCAATCAGCAAATGCAGAGTCCCCAATTTCTTGTACTTTATCCATCTTTACAGTTTCCAACTTTTTGCAGCCCTTAAATGCATTTTCAGGAATTTTTGTTACATTTCCCTCTATTATAACATTAACAATGTTTGCTGACTGAGATTGTACAATATTAAAATCATTATCACTCTTTATAGATAATTCACCCTTGTCGGATACCTGAGGTACTGCAGCCTCGCTGCTAGTGCTTCGTTCTATTGCAAATGGACTTTTTTCTTCGAACGTTTCTTCGAACTTCTCAAACGCTTTTCCATCAATATTAGATTGTTCTAAATCTTTGCAGCCCTTAAATGCATCTTTACCAATTGTTTTTACTTTAGCCATGTCGGCAACTTTTAAACCTTCGCAGCCATTAAATGCAGATTCACCAATTGTTTTTACTTTATCCATTTTGACAGTTGTTAAACTTGTACAGTCTTTAAATGCACATTTTTCAATTTCTTTTGCTGCAGGCATTTTGGCAACTGTTAAACTTGTGCAACCAGAAAATGCAGAGTCATTAATTTTTCCTACTTTATCCATTTTAGCAGATGTTAAACTTGTGCAACCAGAAAATGCAGATGACCCAATTTCTTTTGCTGCAGTCATTTTGGCAACTGTTAAACTTGTGCAACCAGAAAATGCAGATGACCCAATTTTTGTTACTTTAGCCATTTTGGTAGTTTTTAAATTTGTGCAGCCCTTAAATGCATTGTCCCCAATTGTTGTTACTGCAGGCATATCTACAGTTTTCAAATTTGTGCAATCTTCAAATGCCCCTTCAGGAATTTCTTTTACTTTTTTACCTATTACAACACTAACAATTTGGCTTTTTTGATTTGGATTTGGAAAATTTCTTCCACTTTTTATAGTTAACGATGTAACATTTTGGGGTATCTGAGGTACTGCAGCACCACCGTTAGCGCCTTGTCCATTCGCCAATGATGAACATTCTTTGAACGCTATCTCTCTGTACTCTTCAAGCACTCCCTCACCTGCAGTAAAGGTGTTTAGATCTGTGCAGCCTTTAAATGCGTTTTCCCCAATTTCTTTTACTTTCGCCATATTGGCAGTTTCTAACTTTTTGCAACCAGAAAATGCAGATGCCCCAATTTTGACTAAGCAAGACATATCTACAGATATTAAACTCGTGCAGCCTTCAAACGAGTTTTTCCCTATTCTTACCAATTTAGGAGCTGCTACTTCTTTCAAATTTGTGCAACCTTTAAATGCATCTTTTCTAATTCTTGATACTTTACTTATATCAATTTTTTCTAAGTTTGAACAACCCTGAAAAGCATTTTTCCCAATTTCTGTTGCTGCAGGCATATTGGCAGCTGTTAAATTTTTGCAGCCTTT
>CAKUYF010000177.1 GCA_934702115.1 uncultured Eubacteriales bacterium
TCCATAGAGACACGGACAATTGGTACATGTCCTCTTTGATCGAAATGATTCCAGACGTGAAATCCGAATGCTGTGTCATACCCCTTCGCATTTCAGAGTGGACAATTTTAGAACGGGATTCGGTCAAGGTCTCCCAAATTTGATATGATGTGAACATTTTATTTATATAAATACCGAGAGTGGTGTTCCGTTTTTAAATTTGGAATGTGAAGTTTGCAAAAGCTCACCTTTGATTTGCTTTCCGGTTGGGTGAATTTCACCAATCGTTGTATGGTTTCAACCAGCCATGCAACCTCTCAAGGAATCCCCCCTACTTCACCCCTTCTTCAACTGCTTTCAAGGCTTTACAAGGCTTGTGATCCCAAACAAACAACCAACAAAAACAAAAGTCAATCAATTGTTGTAGACCATTAGGTGGTCTCGTGAAGTGTGCAAGTCGCACTGACTTCTTGAGTCCGATGCTTAAATAGCCTCAGGGTTATCAGTTTGGCGGCGAAACTGACATGCGGGGTTTCCTTTTTATTGCACAAAATCGCCACAAATTCAAAGTCTTTTTTCGTCGTTTTGAGGAGAAAATCTGGGATCATCCGATTTAGAACCGCCAAGTGATATTTTTGCCGTGAACGCTTCGGGAAAACAGCCAACGAGATGCCGGTCAATTCATGAAGTGAAACGTCAAAACAGACAAATGGACGTTTGTTCAACACTCTCAACCAACCAAAACCATTCAATGAAAAACGGAAATTCATTTTCATTCGCCAAAAGCAAATCTTCTCACAAGCCGGTTCAAATCCAAATTTACGATAAAATGTGAACATTTTATTTTGGATTTGGGAGACCTTGGTTGAAAAACGGTGGCCTCATCGGGTCTGAAAAGTCTTTGTACCACGGATTGTTATTCAGCCCGATAGAAGTTCCTTAGATTTTTTCCCAGCTTTTATTCAATGTTATCCTAAGCAAAACGTTTACAGATTTTGTGATTCGAACTTTCAATCAGACGGTTGTGGCGATACAAAGGAAGCAAACAAAACACGACCGCACAACCAACCACCGTTTTGAATCAAATGAACTCCGACGATACGCTGTCACGCTGTCAACCCCGAGCGACTCCGAATCCTTCTGGTTGGACAAGATTTCCTGCGTTGACCTTGCCAGCTTTTTCGTCAAAGACCAGTCTCTTTCCCTACAAGACCGCTACAAAAGACTGGAGCCTTTTCCAACACGTTTTTGGTTGTGAATCGTTCTCTCTGTCATTGTCGAACCACAACATGAGGACTGTCAACGTTGATTGATGACATGGCCCTTTACCGACCACACAAGTCTCCGTGGAGCATTTGAGAGGGATCTCTGTTAATTTAGTCGATGTTGAAAAGGCCTCTTTTCAAACAATTATCTATTCTGTCACCTGAAAAGTGGACAGCCGAGCTCATACACGTCTTGTGGAGCGTCTTCTCACACACGCCGAAAAATTTCATTCTCAATGACAAAGCGACTCCTCATTTCGCGCAATCCCTTATTTGTTTGTTCATGCCATAATTCAGAAAGGGGAATTCTCCGCGGGTCTCCCCCTCATGAAAAGCGTAGTTTGAAGCAACACACTTATTACTCGCATGGTCACTCCTCTTTCACAGTGAACGTCTTACAAAGCCTTCCCGTGCCCCGGTGTTTTGAAACCATTGGTATTCGCGGAGCAAAACCGCTTGACAGTCATGCATGTGCGACTTTGTCATCAAGAGTTGAATCACTTCAGGCGCTTGGTACAGGTTGATAACGAGTCTCTGAGC
>CAKUYF010000178.1 GCA_934702115.1 uncultured Eubacteriales bacterium
GAGTTGTTCCTTAAATCAAGGAGTTCATAAAGCATAGGTTGTTCCAAAAAGGTTGTTAATTCTTCAAAAACTGAATATGGACTTCCACTTTCAATCATTCTTGTAACATTCATCTTTCCACATACTTTAACTTCATGATAAAGAGTAAACTGTGTATCCTTTGCCACAACATATTCACTCTGATTGATTTCTTTAACACTTCCTGGAAGGATAAGATGATAACCTTCCAGAAGAACTCTCAGATTGTCATTCTCTTGAATCACACTATCATGCTCAACATAATAAAACCAATTGTGATGAACACTCAAAAATGAAACATTATGGCATAATGCAATGTTCAAATTGTGGCTTATGGTATCCTCTTCATATATTCTTTTCCATGCATTTCTGTTGATTGTGATAAAGGGACTCATGTCAATATTCTCAAGTTGTGAAATGAGTTTCAGAGTGTTTCCTGGTAAAGCTTGAACATCTTTGTTGAAAGGTTTTCCAATTGAGATTATGATTGGTGAAACCACATCAAGCTCTTCTGTCCACATCATCCACCCCTGGTGGTTTTTTGCCTCATTGTTCAATGCATCATAAACACGTTCATCACTGTCAACAAAATAATAATGCCCGTTTTTAAGAGAGAATTGTTTGATACTTTTGTCACAATCCAAGCAGAAACTATCCAAACCATAGAACAAATCCACATCTGTTGCTGTTCCCCATAACAAATATTTTTTACTTGAAGATGATAATCCAGAAACATTACCCATACTTACAATATTCCTTCCCTTTCCTATAATATTTGTTATCCCACATGCTTCTCCTCCAGTCACATCACCTTTGTTGATACTGTTCAAAACTGTGATATTTATATTCGAGTTTTGTCCAGTGTTCACACAAAATAGACCAGAGGTAATTCCTCGAGAAGCTCTCACACTCCCTTTGTTGATAGAATTGGTCATTGTAAAGCCTATTGAATATCCATCAGAAGAGTAAAAATGGGAAATCAGTCCACCAAGAAAATCAGGACCCTCAATTGTGCCATTGTTTGTGCAGTTGTGAACAGTCAAGAAAATGTGTGTGTTTTCTTCCACAGAGCCACAGAGTCCACCAGCAAAAGAAGCCTTATTTATGCTCCCATTGTTTG
Source organism: uncultured Eubacteriales bacterium (assembly GCA_934702115.1). Lineage (GTDB taxonomy): Bacteria > Bacillota > Clostridia > Oscillospirales > Acutalibacteraceae > UMGS1491. The sequence goes on from CAKUYF010000178.1 coordinate 1,139, forward strand.
TGCAGTTGGAAAAAACCACTGTTGATTCAGTGTTGAAAGTAATTGGTCCAATCATACCACCAATGTTTTTGGTTGCAGTTATACTTCCATGATTGACACAACTGAGAATTGTTAGGTTCATCAGAGTGTTCCTGTTCATAATTCCAATAAACCCACCTGCATAATTATCTTCATTAGAAATGACTCCATAATTAACACTCTCAGAAAAGGCCACAAATATGTTCTTGTTTTCTGAAATACTTCCAAAAAATCCTCCTGCATTTGGACCACTTTCAGTGACAGTCTCATTGTTGATACAGTTTAAAACAGAAACGTCCATTTCATGATTTAAACCAAAGAACCCTAAAAACCCACCAACATTTTCTGTTGTCCCACTGATGCTCCCCTTGTTGATACTTTGAACAAATGTTAACTGTGAATTAGTATTTGTACTCACAGAACCAATAAATCCTCCACTTGAATTTCCACTACTGATACTTCCACCATTCAAACAGTTTGAAATGTTGATATTCAAGTTGTTATTGTTATAAAAGAGTCCAACAAAACCAGCAGGAAATATTTTTTCTCCACTGATGATCCCTTCATTTGAACAATTATC
>CAKUYF010000179.1 GCA_934702115.1 uncultured Eubacteriales bacterium
CCTATATACTTATCTCTGTCATTTTCATCCCACTTTGAAAATCTATATGTTACATCATTTTCAAGATTTAAACATTTAAGCATATATCTTGCAAGTTCTAAACATCCTCTAAACTCACTTTCAAGCTGATCCGGAGTACAGGCGATATGCCCTTCTGAAATAGTAAACTGCCTTAAACGTATGAGCCCATGCATTTCTCCGCTAGATTCATTTCTAAATAAGGTTGAAGTTTCATTAAGCCTCATCGGCAGATCCCGATAGCTTCTGCTTTTATTTAAATAAACTTGAAATTGAAACGGGCAGGTCATAGGTCTTAATGCAAACACTTCATCATCTTTAGATTCATCGCCCAGTATAAACATATTTTCTTTATAATGATACCAATGTTCAGAAATCTTATATAGGTCATTTTTGGCAAGCAAAGGAGTCTTCGTCAGTAAATAACCCCTTTTTTCTTCTTCGTCTTCTACAAATCTCTGAAGAAGCTGAATTACTCTTGAGCCCTTTGGAAGTAAAATAGGTAGCCCTTGACCTATATAATCAACTGTTGTAAAGAATTCCAATTCTCTGCCGATTTTATTATGATCCCTTTTCTTAGCTTCTTCTAAATTTTTTAAATAATCATCAAGCATGTTTTGTGAAGGGAAGGATGTACCATAAAGCCTTTTAAGCATCTTATTTTTAGAGTTTCCCTTCCAATATGCACCCGTTGAATTAGTAATCTTAATAGCCTTCACCATCCCGGTAAACGGTAGGTGGATACCGGAACACATATCAACAAACTCACCTTGCTTACGGAAGGTTAACATACCTTTTTCCTCGTAATCTTCTGCTAATTCTACTTTATACGGTTCCTGACGATTTAACATAAATTCACGTGCTTCTTTTGCAGAAAGCTCAAATTTCTCAACCGCTAGATTTTCTTTTATTATTTTTTTCATTTCCGCTTCAATATTAGATATATCTTCGCTTGTAAATGTATGATCTATGTCAAAATCATAATAAAACCCATTTTCAATAGCAGGCCCTATTCCTAATTTTGCTTCCGGAAAAAGCCTTTTTACCGCTTGTGCAAGAATATGAGAAGAAGTGTGGCGATATATTTTTTCGCCTTCTGAGGAATTAAAGGTTATAAATTCTACATTGCAATCTTTCGTTACTTTATCTTGTAAATCCTTGATTTCTCCATCTACTTTTGCCGCGCAAATAACCTCATTCTTTAATTCTGTACTCCACTCTTTGGCAACATTCATAAGAGTAGTACCTACGCTCACTTCTTTCATAGAATTATTTTTTAAAAAAACTTTTACCATAGGATCAACCCTTTCTGAAAATTACTTTATTTAGTGGAGTAAAAGTCATTACTCTACATAGTTATAATAACATTTCTAAAATTCTTTTTCAACTGTTTCTAATCTTATTTTATAAATTTGTATTTTTTAAGTATAATTACCAGTAAGTAATTTGAGACAAATCCTCCTAAAATAAGTAATAACATCCAAGGATTTTCAGAAACTCCTCCTGCTTTTATTTCTATCCACAACTTATCTATAAGAGAATTTATTTCGGGAGAAAGATTAGTAAATGTTTGACTTTTCTCTATTACTTCTTTACTCGGATAAAAAATCTTATTATTCTTCACTTCATCATCCAGCTTTTCATACGCTTCTTTATGAGGAGTAGAATATCCTATATGCTTCACATTTGCAAGAGCAATATCTGTACGGCACAAAA
>CAKUYF010000180.1 GCA_934702115.1 uncultured Eubacteriales bacterium
GTGCTAAACAGATACAAATCGAACAGTTACGCGTCACGAAGAAACGTCGAAGCAAATACGAACGATAGCATTGAGATATCGAACGGGTGGAATTTGGAAGTTTTTGACAGTTGCGCAGACCAATTCGACAGCGAGTCTCAAGAGAACATCGTGTGTTTGGTTGCGGTCTTTTCAGGATGACAAATTTGTTGGACGATATTGTTTCGATGCCCAAAACGATTCGGCGTTGTTTCTGGATGTGTTTACGAACAAATCAAACGCGACACGAATAACTTTATCGGATACTGTGTCGAAGAGAGTGAAGACGGGTAGAATTGGCATTCGGGAAACGTCTCTTTTAGTGTCACGACTATAACAAACAGCTGGACAATGAAAGGAATTTGTTCAGGATGCCGTTTTTGAAAGGACGTTCGAGTTTCGAATATGGTTCATCTTCACGAAGATCTGTATTAGCGTTTGAGTTGCCTTCCAACGATCAGGCGGTGGAGTCCTTCATACCTGGAATCGGAACTGTTTCCAGTGTAATTGTTACAAAAACAGAATGCGTACAGTCGATTAGAGCAACACTTTACTATATCCGGCATCATCGAGATTGAAAGACTTGTGAGAAACGAGGAACGAAAATGGGGGTTATGCTGTATTGTGTTGAAATATAGACAGTTTGTTTCGATTCGATTTTTTTCCAAAATCGTATATCTCAAGTGCCGTTTCAATTGTCGATGAACCCCCTGTCGTAGAGCGAGGACTAATTTTAAGAATACCATGACGCAAAAATCATGAGCGGAGGAGCAAAAATATAAATTCGAGGAGAAGGACAATGAAGGCGTGAAATTGTATGTTTTGTTTAAGATCACAAAAATGCACGATATTTTCTGATACAGTTAGTTTCAAAATGTTGGTCGGTTTTTCCAAAATGATTGTCGTTTTTCTCAAAATGATTGTCATGCCTCAATCTTTTCCTATAAACATATTACGGAAAACCATACTTTGTCACAAATCTCGTTTTTTCGAGTCATTTCGGCGATCGGGCACGGGAAAGATTCTGGTTTGTTCCAAAACAATTGTATTTTGTCTCAAAAAGATTGTCAAGTTTAGTTTCGAAACCATCCTACTCAAGCCGGAAAAGAAGGGGTTTTACGCGGTTCGGCGGTCACGTTTTCGTGGATCATCGGCCATTTCATCGTCAACAATGATGAATACCCATTGAGGATAAAAAGTTGACTGTTTGGACATTGAAATGGTCTCTTTTGGACGGCAAACGACATCGACATCAAATGGGGGATGATGTTTTTGAAATGAAGTTTGTGTGAATGTTGTTCTGGCGTTTGAGCTGTGCTGATTTGTCAGATGGCTCTAAATGAAGCTGATACGTTCGGAGTGATATTGATATGATGTTAAAGCGTCTTTCGTGTTTTCACTCTAACCCCAGAACCCCAACTATAAAACTTCAATACAAAAACGTCATCCCCGTTCGATTTCGATGTCGTTTGCCTTCCAAAAGAGACGATTTAGACCGTCAAAACAGTTTACTTGTGTGTAATCAATGAATACTCATCATTGTTGATGATGAAATGGCCGACGATCCCCGAGAAAGTGACCGCCGAACCGCGTAAAACGCCTTTTCCGGCTTGAGAAGGATGGTTTCGAAACTAAACCCAACAATCTTTTTGAGACAAAATACAATTGTTTTGGAACAAACCAGAATCTTTCCCGTGCCCGATGG
>CAKUYF010000181.1 GCA_934702115.1 uncultured Eubacteriales bacterium
TACCCATGCAAAATGAATATATATTCCATTATAACGAATAAAAATAAAATTTTCTAATCGCCCGTTTCGGCGACTTCACTAAAATAACGCCGTGTTTTTGTTGAAAGCGACAAGCAAAACACCTTGTCGCAGCTCCGTATGTGTAAAAACCTTACATCACGGATATAGTCATATATAACGGTTTTTAATGGATATATTAACTTTTCTCATACATACCGCTATGAAGTGGATAAAACGCAAAATGAATTTTAATGTCATGTTTTATTCAAAAAGCCGCATAGCACAACGCAAAAGAAAAAAACAACAGAAAACGTCGTAAGACCCCGAAATACGCCTCAACAGTAGTAATATACGCCCGCGCATTATAAAAATAATAGGTAGAGTTCGACACACGTGAGTCATGAGATGCATATATTCGATAATAATAAATTCGGCAGAGAAAATTCAAAAGCACTTTTGAAAGCTAAAGTAATACATATTTCGCTGCCTCAGACTGCGTCCGGCGCAAAAGAGCACGGAACAGTTGCTTTCGGCACAAAAATACACCGGAACACCGCTGTTTTTACCCGTCAACCGGAAAATTCATAAAAATACATCACAATTTGAGATAAATCATAATCTTGCGGATTTTCTGTGCTAATATGGTGTAAACTTTTCATACGGGCTCCGGCAGTGAGCCGATGATGAGCTTTTCTCATATCCCCGTGCGGGTACTAATACACTTGTGTTAATGTTATTTTTCTAACATAAATTCTACATCAGGAGGGAAACATGAAAAAGAACATTTTGAAAGCCGTTGCGCTCGTTCTTCTTCTTTGCACCGCGGTGTCGCTCTTCGCCGCCTGCAAGGATGATCCGAAGCCCAAAGCGGCAGCCGAGTATACCTACAGAAGTTATTCCTCGGCTCTTTCGACAAACTGGAACCCCCACACTTGGGAGGAAAATTCCGCATCGACAATTCACAGCTTTACAGAGCCCGGATTTGTCGACCTCTCCGCTCTCGATACCAAAAACGGTATCTATCAGTGGGTCTATGAAATGGCTACGTCGGTAAAGGATGTAACCGCAGATAACAAGGGCGATCTTACAAAGTACGGTGTCACTCTTCCGGGCGGACAGACAGCCGACAACACCACAAAGGGCTATGTCTTTGAAATAAAGCTTAATGCCGATACCTACATCTACTCCATGCAGCAGCTTCTCAACTCCAAGATGAGAAACTACCGTGCAAACCTGTATGTGAGCGGAGAGTCTGCACTTGCCGGCGCTCTTGCATACTACAACTCAGAGGCGCGCATTTATGCGAGCATGGTAAAGGCTGACGGATACGAAACCGTTGACGATAAGTTTGCAAACGGTCTTTACTTTACTTTTATGTCCAATGTTCCGTTCTTTGGTAATAAGAACAGCTTAAAGGATTACTATGAGGCTGGCTACGGTGCTTATTTTATAGTTCCTATCTTCGATAGCAACGGTAACACAACACCGCAGGCTTATACCAAGACAGACAAAATGCAGACTGTATATGTTGTCGCTGCTGACGGTCTCTATGCCCGTGATAAGGACGACGGCAGATATCTGCTTATCTCTGATATTGAGGCTCAGGGCAAGTTGAACCTTGATGACTATGTCTGTGAAGAGGACGAGGCGGGGAACAAGACGCTTGTCCGCTATAATACCGCAGAGGCACCTCTTTACGAAAAGGATGATAACGGAACCT
>CAKUYF010000182.1 GCA_934702115.1 uncultured Eubacteriales bacterium
ATTTCCGCCCGGAGATCTTCCAGGGTCCTGTGACCGTAAACCTTGTTTGTGAGATCCTTGCCAAAACTGTGCCCCATCATTCTTTTTCTGTCGTTTTCGGCAACTCCATACTTTTCCAAGAGCATGGAAAATGTATGGCGGCAGTCGTGAGGCGTGTGAAACTCGATACCAAGAGACGCCAACGTCTTGTATAGATGTTTGCGAAAAGCGCAGGGAGTAACAGGGAGAATACAACCATATCTTTCCATACGATTTCTAACCAGCGGCTGGATGCAAGAGTGGATTGGAACGGTGCGTTCCTTGCTGGACCGAGTTTTGACACCGCCGAAAAGAGACATATTTTCCAGATCTACAACGACAGTTTTGTAAGCGGTAATTCGGAAACCAGAATAACACATAATTAAAATCATCTCGACATCAGGGATATCTTTATTTTTCCAGAGTAATCTAAGATCATCATACGTAAAAGGCACACCACTTTCGTTGTCATTATCAATATTGATAGTAACACCGGTGGAACGGTTGACGTCAACAATGCACCTGGCAAGGGCATATTTGTACATCTGACGGTACAGGTTGACAATATGCTCTAATGATGAATAACCGAGGGTACAGTCATCCACAACCTGCTGCAGTTCCAGCTGAGTAATGCTGGAGAAAATGCGGTCATGCAGGACGGCAGAGTTTTTAAAACCGGCCCTGTAGGAATAGACAGCAGATTGGGATAGCTGTTTTTTAGATTCCGTAAATTTCCAGGAAAAAAACATCTCATACACCTCTGCATAAGTAGGACCTTTTTCTACTGACTTTTCCGCAGCAGCTTTCCGTGAGGAAAAGTCAGACAGGATCCGGCGCTCCAGCGCAGCCTGTCCGGATGCCAGGAGCTGGCCACTCTGCTTCCAGGACTGCATAACCAGTTCATCGCCTGGCTTGTAAGTACCAGAGTGCCAGGCATTGAGCACAGCAAAGCCAATATACCAATCACTGACGTAGCATATCGCTGGAGCCAGCAAATAGCGTCCGTTCTCATCACGATCAGTCGCAGGCGGGTGCACAGCGTATGGATTTGTACGGTTGCCGGACAGTTTCCGGATGCTGCCAAAACCGTTAGGGAGTCTGGGGGTCTTTGCTTTTTTTCTTGACAATTTAAAATCCTCCTTTTTGTAAAAAAAATAACACCTGCATACTATACAGGTGCGTGAGGATTGTGGTATAATCTTCTCTGTGAGGGATGATTATACAGCTCAGGACCTGTATAGTTGTTCGATAACCGTTCCGGTGCTACCAACACTGGAACGGTTTTTATTTTGCCAAAATTTGTGCATCCTAAATGCAAAAAGTGCAGGAGGATGCAAAGATGGAAGTATTGACATGGCAGGCCAGGAACAGGGCCGGCCTAACCTTAAAACAGCTGGAGGCGGCAACCGGAATCGGCAAGACCACACACAATAATATCGAGAACGGCCGGGTGTCGCCAACACTGGCACAGCTGGAAGCAATAGCAACCGCATTGGGCTCCAGGATGAGTGATCTATACAACTGCGGATGCAAGTAGTATAACAGATTTTTTCAGATATGTGGCATATACTGGTACGATTTCCCGATATCGGGAAATAATGTGTCTGTATCTTCCAAACCCGGCAATACTTACGTATAATAGCCGCGAAAGGAGAGATACAATGAAACAATACGTAGAAAAGATCAAAAAGCTTTTGGAAA
>CAKUYF010000183.1 GCA_934702115.1 uncultured Eubacteriales bacterium
GGACGGCTTATACGTTCGGATTTGCGGTTTACTTCTTTGAGCTCGCCTGCGCGGTTTCCGGATATATGCTCGGCGTCAATCCGTTCAATCAGCCCGGTGTCGAGGCATATAAAAAGAATATGTTCGCCCTCCTCGGCAAGCCCGGGTATGAAAATATGAAAGAAGAGCTTGAAAAAAGAATCTACGGGTAAATTTTTCCCATAGAGCAACGGAAAAATAAAATTTGCTATTGATTTTTCTGCTCTCATATAGTAAAATGTAAGTGAAAGAAAAAAATCCCGAAACGGAGGAAATCTCACATGATTAAAATTTTCATAGGTGGCAAAGGCTCCGGCAAGACAAAGACTCTTGTTGATCTCGTAAATACGGCGGCAGATACTTCTGACGGCTCCGTAATATGCATTGAAAAGGGAGATAAGCTCACCCACACGGTTACATATAAGGCAAGGCTTATCGACACTGATGTTTACGCTGTTGAAGATGCACAGACTCTTTACGGCTTCCTCGCCGGCATCCTCGCGTCCAATAACGACATCACCGATATTTTCGTTGACTCCGCGCTGAAGATCTGCGGAAACAATACCATGGCGTTTGGCGCGATGCTTCCTCAGCTCGAGAAGCTCACAGAGAATGTAAATCTTGTGATGACCGCGTCGATCCCGGTTGATGAATGTCCCGGCTCGGTAAAGAGATATGTCTGATTTTACGGCATAGTATTCCGAAAGAACATAAAGGCTGTATCGTGGTTTTTACACCGACGGTACAGCCTTTTCCTTTAACCTTTTTCCCCAAAAGTCATAGAATGGTATTGAGCCGGAAAAAGCCGGCTCCAAATTCTGATTGTTTTATGCACAAAGTGCGTAATTCGAGGGAGAAGTATAATGCCAGAAAACAGAAATGTACCGCTCGGCTTTTCGCCTGACGGCAGGGGTACGGTGTGCATAGACACTCACCGTGTGCTCGATTGCTGTCGTGACCGCGATTGCTTTGAGGATACGCGCGTATACCTTACGGATTTCGGCGAGCAGACACTCGCCTCTGCCACCAGCGTGCGGACCCGCAGTGCGGAACTGCTCTGGGCTTATGTCGGTGTTGATGAGGTTCCGTTCAATCGCGGCTTCTATCAGGTCACTGTCCGCTACTATATACTTGTAGAGTGCGAGGCGTGCCTTGGAATAGGCAGGAGCCAGAACTTCACCGGAATTGCGGTCGTCGAGAAGGATGTTATCCTTTACGGCGGAGAAGGGCAGACTGTTTCGTTCAGCTCAGCTCCGCAGAACAACTACTGCAATATAGGCAATTTCAATACCAGAGCAACGAATGATCCCATTGCATATGTCGAGACGGTTGAACCCGTAGTTCTTAACACGAAGGTTGTTGAGCCCGGATGCTGCAAGTGCCCAGTTAATGAGACTGCCGAGATACCCGAGAATATCCGCGCAAGAGTAAATGGAGACCTTCGCTTCATCACCGATGGACCGAGGCTCTACATCTCTTTCGGAGTGTTCTCCGTAATCAAAATAGTCCGTCCCGCACAGCTCCTCGTTCAGGCTACCGACTACTCGGTACCGGATAAGGAATGCGTACCTGCGGGAAGCGACGATAACCCCTGCGCTCTCTTCAAAAACATGGCTTTCCCGGTAAACCAGTTCCGTGCGACGGTAGGACAGCCGCCGGAGCCTCCGCGGCGCCCAGGTTGCGGCTGCGGCGGGAG
>CAKUYF010000184.1 GCA_934702115.1 uncultured Eubacteriales bacterium
GCTTGAGGATGTCAGAAAAGAAGAAAACCGTGACAAGCGCGACGAGATGACCAAACGCGCCCGCGAGGAGGTGCGAAAACGCCTCGCAGAGACGGAGAGCATGTTCTCCGGTATTGATGTGCGCGACATATCGGAGGATGACGATTACAAGCTGCCGCGACCTCTCAAGGTTGGTGATAAGGTATATCTTGTCACATTCGGAAAAGAGGGAACGGTTGAACAGACAAAAGATAAAAACGGGCTTGTCAGTGTTTCCTCCGGAATACTTAAAGCAAAGGTTCCGGAAGAAAAATTGCGTCTTATAGACGGAAATGTGAAATACTGCGTGAAGCAGGCGGTGCCGAAGGTCAATGAAGGCAAGGTCAGAAAAAACATCGTTTCCACCTTCCGCCCGGAGGTCGATGTTCGTGGCTTGATAGGCGACGATGCGTGGTTTATTGTCGACAAATATCTTGACGATGCCGTGCTCGCCGGAGTTCCGAGTGTACGCATAATACACGGTAAGGGAACAGGCGCACTGCGCGCCGCGCTGTGGAAGTATCTTAAAAACGACCCGAGGGTGAAGTCGTACCGCCACGGAGAATACGGCGAGGGCGACTCCGGCGTCACTGTAGTGGAATTCAAAAACTCATGATACCTATTTGATATATTTAACAAAAGGAGACAATATATGAACTTTCAGAAATTGCGCGATTTTTTGGATTATTTTGTGCCGACGCTCGGCGTTCCGGGTACCGACACGGCGGTATTCAAGGATCATGAGGAGATATTCAGATACTCCTCCGGATACGATTCTATCCGCGATAAAACTCCGGTACGCAGAGACGCGATCTACAATATATACTCGGCGACAAAGGTTGCCACTGCTGTGGCTGTCGCTCAGCTTATAGAGCGCGGCGAGATACTCATGACAGATCCGCTTTATGCGTATTTCCCTGAATACAGGCATATGAAAGTGAAAACAGACACAGGTGACGGAAATTTCACACTCACGGATGCAAAGTCCCCGATACTTATTTCAAATCTTCTTAATATGACCTCCGGCTTTGACTATAATCTGCAGTGCGACGCAATACAGCGCGTGAAGCGCGGGACGGGCGGCAGATGCCCGACGCTTGATGTCATACGTGCTCTGGCTGACGAGCCTCTTCAGTTTGAGCCCGGTGAAAATTTTATGTACGGACTCTCGATTGATATTTTGGGCGGACTCGTCGAGCTCGTGTCCGGAATGAAGCTTTCGGCTTATATGAAAGAGAACATATTCGACCCGCTCGGAATGAAGGATACCCGCTTCGGCTGCCCGCCGGACAAGCTCGACAGACTTGCCACACAGTATAAATATGATACTGCGACAAAGAGCGCAATTGAGATCGGTAAAACAGAAAATGATTTTAATCTTGGTTACGAATTTGAGAGTGGCGGAGCGGGACTTACATCTACTGTTGACGACTATATTCTTCTCGCAGACATGCTTGCCAACCGCGGAGTCGCAAAGAACGGAAATCGCATACTTTCGTCATATACCGTTGATATGATGAGGCAGAATACATTGAGCGGTAAGGCTCTGGATACTTTCAGATGCATACCGCAGGTAAGCGGATACGGCTATTCGTTTGCTATGAGAGTCAATATGGCGCCGTCGCTTGTCGGAAATCTCGCACCCGTCGGAGAGTTCGGATGGGACGGAATGAGACTCTGTTATCTG
>CAKUYF010000185.1 GCA_934702115.1 uncultured Eubacteriales bacterium
ATCCTGATGCAAAGATCATGCTGATTCCTGATTTTAAGTTCGGTGTCGACATCGTAGACACTGGTTACTTTAAAGACATTAATAAGACCGGCCAAGGAAAACTCATGGTTCAGGGTCGTTATACCGTAGACGGGGTAGCCAATACAATTACGATTTGGTCCCTGCCACTGAATGTCTATGCAAAAGACTGGATTGCGAAAGTCGCAGTAGAGTGCAAAAAAGGCGGAGCGTTAGATGGCCGCGTAGTAAGCGTCGATAACTACACAGATGCGGAACAGATTAAAATTATTCTCCAGTTAGCAGCCGATGCAAACCCGGACGAGGTTATTAAATGGCTCACTGAGAAATCCGGAATGCGTACCACACATTCCGTAGCCATACGAGTGGTAGATAATTACGTGTCTTACCTGTATGGAATTAAGTCGCTCCTGAAAGAATGGATAAACTATCGCCGAGATTGCCTCAGATCCATGTGTAACTACAAACTCGTACGTAACATGGAAAAGGAACACTTAACGAAGGTTCTGATTATGCTGTGCTCCAGCAAGGCAAAAGCAGAAGAAGCTATGCAAATTGCAAGGGAATCCGAAAACAAAGAAGAGAACATCCTAGCTCTCATGAAACGTTATGGTATCACATCAATTCAGGCAAAAGAGATTGCAGAAATGCGACTCAGCCAGTTTAATAAAGACCGCACTGCAGAATGTAATGCGATTTTAAAAGAATGCACCGTAGAGATTAAACGTCTGAATAAGATTCTTTCAGACGATAAGCACATCGACGAGCTGATGATTGAACAGCTCGAAGAAGGTATCAAGAAATATGGAGTTCCGAGACGATCCCGCATCATTCGTTTGGATGATGAGCTGGAGATCCCAGATACGTTACATCTGGTTGGTATCTCAAAATCCGGTTACATTAAGAAGATTAAATACAAAGCTGGCAAACCGATTGGTGAAGTCGGCAAAGACAACAGAAACGTGACGATCCTCAAAGCCGGTAACAGGGAATCTATCTATGTGATTTCCTCAGATGGAACCATCTCGCAAATTCCATTATCCTCTATTCCAGATATGAAGATCGACGATATTGGCGTCGAGATCAAACGCTACTTCGGTGGCTCTGGAGAGATCGTAACTGTATTGAAGGTTCCGACTAAGAAAGAAGCCTTAATTAGTGCGGAATTAGAATTATTAGTCATTACTCGTAATGGCTATGCGAAACGTGTAAAATTAATAGACTTGAAACTCAAAGACGGTAAGGAGCAGAAGATCTTAAATCTCAATGAAGGTGACGAATTAGTTAAGGTCGTTGCTGTTCCAGATAACTCAATGGACGTTGTCATTTGTACAAGTCTTGGAAACGGAATTCGATTACCACTTGATTCTATCAAGACTGCTTCCAAGACAGCAAAGGGACAACGCATCATCACCATGTTCCAGGAAGAGGACGTTACAGGCGCTAGCATCATTGATCCGAAGATTAAACACCTGCTATACATTACATCTTCCGGCAAGATGAAGTTAACAGAACTTAAGTATTTCCCTCCGGTGGAACGTGGTAGTAAACCAATCTCCTTAATTGCCTTAGATACGATGGAACGTTTAATCGGTGTCGCATCCGCCAAGAAATCCGACATGATTAAGCTTTATGGCAAAAAAGGGGGAGATTCCTATGATCC
>CAKUYF010000186.1 GCA_934702115.1 uncultured Eubacteriales bacterium
GCATGTTTCTTTTGTGTTCACAACTCAGATCGAGTTTTGTGATTGTTGTGTTTGTTTTCAATGCATCACTCAATGATGTTGCTCCTGTTTCTTCAATACAGTTGTCTGTTTATTTGTTGATAACGGAAAAAAGAGTGGATTGTTGATGGATGCCGTTTGTGTGCTGTTTCTTTTGTACTCACAACCAAGATTGAGTATCGTGAGTGTTGAGTTTGATTTCAATGCATCACTCATTGATGTTGCTCCTGCGTCTCCAATGTTGTTGTCTGTTGATTTGATGAAAAAGGAAAAGAGTGGGTTGCTGATGTATACCATTTGCATGTTTCTTTTGTGTTCACAACTCAGATCGAGTTTTGTGATTGTTGTGTTTGTTTTCAATGCATCACTCAATGATTTTGCTCCTGTTTCTTCAATACAGTTGTCTGTTTATTTGTTGATAACGGAAAAAAGAGTGGATTGTTGATGGATGCCATTTGTGTTGTTTCTTTTGTGCTCACAATAAAGACCAAAATGTGCGAGTGTTGTGTTTGCTTTCAATGCATCACTCAATGATGTTGCTCCTGTGTCTCCAATCTTGTTCCCTGTTTATTTGATGATAATGAAAAAAAGTGTATTGTTGATGGATGCCACTTGTGTTGTTTCTTTTGTGTTCACGACACAGGTTGAGTTTCGTGAGTGTTGAGTTTGATTTCAATGCATCACACAGTGATGTTGCCCCTGTGTCTCTAATATTGTTGACTGTTGATTTTATGAGAGTGGAAAAGAGTGTACCGTTGATGGATGCCATTTGTGTGTTGTTTCTTTGGTTTACCACACAGATCAAGTATTGCAAGTGTTATGTTTAATTTCAATGCTTCACTCAATGATGTTGCACCTGTGTCTCCAATCTTGTTGTCTGTTTATTTGGTGAGAATGGAAAAGAGTGTATTGCTCATTTATGCCATTTCTGTGTTGTTTCTTTTGTCTTCACCACTCAGATTGAGCTGAGTGAGTGTTGTGTTTGATTTCAAGGCATCACTCAATGATGTTGCTCCTGTGCCTCCAATGTCGTTATCTGTTTATTTGATGAAAAAAAGAGAGTGGTTTGTTGATGGATACTATTTGTGTGTTGTTTCTTTTTTCTTACCTTGCAGATCAAGTTTTGTGAGCGTCGTGTTTGATTTCAATGCATCACTCAATGATGTTGCTCCTGTGCCTTCAATCCAGTTGTCTGTTGGCGCAATTCATCACAAATCCATAAAACTTGGGTTGTTAAAACAGTGCATTCAATGATATGTTATAAAGATTAACTTGCTAAATCGATTTCTTTGCATGGAACGATGTTCATCAAAAGACAAACACTCTCGATCGCCAATTCATCACCTACTTCCCCTGTGACACAATGCTTAAACGAATTATTCAGAAGCTTTCTTCCAAGGGGCAAAACAAACCCTCCAAATTGATGGTCTTTTGCCCTTTCCAGTCGTTGAAGAGTTTCATCAAACACAGTGCTTCATCGTTTCTTTTGTTTGCAGCCTCTGAAATCAGTGATTCTGCACGTTTCGCATCATGTTCCATCCCACGTCCATATGCACAACATTTGGCAAGCATGATCATGGAATCGGTGTCACCAAGGGCCACACAGTCTTCAAGAAGCGCCACGGCTTTTGGGTGGTTTTGCGGGACACCATTTCCTTCAAT
>CAKUYF010000187.1 GCA_934702115.1 uncultured Eubacteriales bacterium
TCATCCTTGGTCATTGTCTTCATTTTCTTCTTTGCTTCATCTTCTGCCCATGCATCTTCGCTGTTAATCCCATAATAATCTTCCTCGAATGAATCCCAACCAATTAATCCGCCGTAGCTTTTCCCTGCGCCTGCTACCACGAAAAATATATCAAAGCAATTCGGAATCCATTCCTCCTGTAAATCTTCTTGCATCCTTTCGCATTCAGCGCACAGATCTGCAAACGCCATTTTAAATTCATATGCTTCGTCTTCGTCTCCGTCCAAAGCATTAATAAGAGAATCGTTTCCATCGTCAGAATCTGTATACCACCGGATATTTTCGCATTCCTCCATGATGTTCCATAAATCCTCTTGTATCTTATTCAAGTTCAGTTCCCGGACTATCGGTCTTTTATAGCGGAGCTGTTTCGCTTTCATTCGTTTTGTTTCTTCTGCATCCATATTTTTTTCAATTCCTTCCCGCCAGCCATTCCAGACTTACGCCAAAATAATCCGCAATCCTTACCGCATCATCCAGTCTCAGCGGCTGTTCTCCTGTTTCCCATCTCCTGATTGTCTTCCTTGTGGTGTACAGGTCTTTCGCCATCTGCATTTTGCTGATTCCTTCCCGTGTTCTCAAGAGCATCACTTTTTCTCCTGCTGTCATCTTTTTCACTGCATACTCCTTTTCTTCCCCTTTTTGTATATTGTGAGGTTTGGGGATCTCATTTCGTTCTGCTTTTCTTCTGCCGTCTCTTTCAGCTCCAGGTATTCTTCTAACACCTTGATTGCTTCATTTGCTTCATGGCATATTGCGCAGTAATTTCCATACCGTGCAAGTAACCGCAGTGTCTCTTTCTGGTTCTCCTGCAGACGGCCGTTTTCGCTTTTCATTTCTATGTACAGCCCGGCGTATTTCCCTTTCGGCACTGGAAAACACAGGTCTGACATTCCCGCTCTTGTCCCCATCTGTTTTAATTTCACAGCTTCCGCCTTATTCCGGCTACCGCCGTTTGGACAGTGGTACAGCAGTTTGAGTTCTGGGTATTTCTGCTCATTCCATCTCGCCCAACTGACCACCATGATCTGTTCAACATCTTCGTTTCTTTTTGCTGTTCTCAGATTCATTTTTTCTCCCTTCTACTAATCTCATTCTTGCATATACATAATATTGACCGTTCCAGTCGTTGTACCGGATCTGGTATTCCGCTGTCTCATATCCCTCTTGGCCATACCATTTTTCCAGGTGGGTTTCCACTGGCAGGATCCCCCGTACCATCTTTTCCACCTGATTCTGTTTTGTCTTGTAGTGATTCTTGGTCTCTGCAGGTTTTTCCAGGTTTCTGGATCCTGTCCAGATCTTCTGATTCTTGTTCTCTTCTTTTCCCTTTCCTTTGGGCTTTGTGATATAGCGTGCCATCCCAGTGAGTCCGTCCTTATCTTCCCTGGCTCTTCTCACCTGGTTTCTGCCGCCGTACATCCACAGTTTTTCCGCCGTGTCCAGGTCAATATCCCCGCTCATTATCATGTGATGGTGTATTCTCCCCTTATCCCCACACTCTGTCACATAAATATACTTAGCGTTTCCAAGGCCCTGCTTTTTCCTGTATGTATTCAGGCGGCGGACGTAGTTCTGCATATTTCTCTTGGCCACCTGTATGCTTGCTGGCTCATACTCTTTGGAGTAGGTCA
>CAKUYF010000188.1 GCA_934702115.1 uncultured Eubacteriales bacterium
GGAATAATCAGAGAAGGAATAACGACCCATCTTCAATTCTCTCACTCTCTCACAATTCTTCAAATAGAAATGACGATCTGGATCATTACCGCAACTATTCTTATTCTTCGTGAAGCAATTCTTTCCAATCACCACCCTCTCCAATCGATTCAATCCAATCAACTTCACTTCCTTCACATTCTCAAAACACTCATCACCAATCACCACACTCTCCAATCGATCCAATCCAACCAACTTCACTTCCTTCACATTCTCAAAGCACCTATCACCAATCTCAATGCTCTTCAACTGTGGAAACAATGACAAATCTAATGTATTCATCTTTTCACTATTACACCGATAACTTGGTACAACCAACTCTGTAATGTACCTTGAAATCGTAGTACCACTGCATTCCTTCAATTCCTTCATCTTCATTTGTAGTTTCACTCTGGACACAATGATTGGAATAGAAATAGAGCACAGCACAATTGCAAGAATCAAACCAGCAACAATACAAGGCACGACCCATTTCCAGTTCTTCCCATACCACTCCCTTCTCACTCTCTTTCTCTCCTTCTTCATTCCCTCTTTCATCTCCTTTCCAATACCCTTCTTCTTCAGAGAAGGACAATCTACTCATCACATCACATCACTTCAATCACTCTCTATTCTCACTCTACCATACTCAAAACAATGGTTCTCACATTGTACCTTCTCTAACACAGGACAATTCTTCAAGAACACATCACACTTGTCACTCTTCACATCCTTCAAAGCATTCTGTTTCACATTCACACTCTTCAGCTTAGGACAGTCTATTCATTATCCCATTCACCCTCTCTCACCTTCAATCACTGTATGAAGGGACTCCTCAAAGCAACTACTCCACAGTTCAATTGTCTCCAGACTCTCCATCTTACGGATGTCCAAATTGGCCTCTTTGAAGCAACCAATCCCCATAGAAAGCCTCTTCAAACTCGGCAAGCCACTCAATTGGAATGAAGTGAAGGAGGAGAAACAGTTCGATCCGATCACTAATTCACTCAGTTCAGGACAATCCTTCACAACCAGTTCACTAAACGCATTTGTACTGGTAAAGCAACCCGAACCAATCTCCACTCGCTTTAACTGCTTCATTCCCTCAATCCTCACCTTACTCGGGTAATCAAAACAGTAGTATTCAATCTTCAATTCACTTAATTCGTTGAACCGAGAAAAGTCCAGCACTTCACTTCTATAATCCTTACAACTCTGAATCGTAATGCAGGAGAGATTCGGTGACAAGTGCTCCAAATCGTCCAAGCAAATCACAATTCCATTCTCT
Organism: uncultured Eubacteriales bacterium; assembly: GCA_934702115.1. Lineage (GTDB taxonomy): Bacteria > Bacillota > Clostridia > Oscillospirales > Acutalibacteraceae > UMGS1491. The sequence continues at coordinate 1,307 of CAKUYF010000188.1, forward strand.
CTTCTCTTCTTTTCCTCCATCAATTGCTTTTGTCTCTCCATTTCCTTTCTTCTCTCTTCCTCCTCTTTCCTCTTTCTTTCTTCTTCCTCCCTCTTCCTCTTCTCCTCCATTAACCGTCTCTGTCTCTCCTCCTCTCTCCTCTTCTCCTCCTCCTTTCTCCTCCTCTCTTCTTCCTCCCTCTTCCTTTTCTCCTCCATCAACCGTCTTTGTTTCTCCTCCTCTCTTCTCTTCTCCTCCTCCTTCCTCCTCTTCTCCTCCTCCCTCCTCCTCCTTTCCTCCTCTTCTCTCCTCCTTTCTTCCTCCCTCTTCTTCCTCATCACCTCACCCAACACTTCATGACTCTCCAACAGACTCGC
>CAKUYF010000189.1 GCA_934702115.1 uncultured Eubacteriales bacterium
ACGTGATGCTTCTATCATTTCTTTTAATTTTTTGAGAGATTCACCATTGACAAATTGGTCTTTTTCTTTAATTGATTTATCAAGTTTTTCTAGCTTTTGGTGGATATTTAATCTACGTAGATAGTTCTCAATGGCAGATTCATTATTTTTTATTCCTTTTTCATCTATTAATTTTTTGCAATCTTTTATAATTCTATAAGCTTTTGAAAGATATAAAAAATAATATAATTTATGCCGTAAGTCGGAGTCATAAAAAAAACAATTTGCATTCAGTTGCTTATAAATAAAATGAGCCTTGGCTCTTAGTAATTTTCCTTTAACAGAATCTTTAATACTCATAATAACCACCTTCCCATATTATATTTATTGCACCTTATTATAGTATATTAATATATATGTGTCAATCATTCATAAATATTTTATTAGTTTTGCATATATAAATACCACTTCGTATTTTTTAAAACAAAGTGGCAAATTTGTTTCTGTTAAATTTTATATGAGCAACCTAATACATTTTGAATTTTATTTTTCACTAACAATTTTATTGAAGCTTTAGCTTCTGCAAGGTATCCTCTGGGATCAAATTTAGTAGGGTTTTCCGATAAATATTTACGTATGGAAGCGGTCATTGCTAAGCGTAAGTCGGAGTCAATGTTTATTTTAGATATTGACATATTAGCAGCTTTTTTTAGTTCATTTTCAGGAATTCCTAAAGCATTTTTTATATTTCCTCCGTACTGATTTATTTCATTGATGTATTCAGGAAGGATAGAAGAGGCGCCATGAAGGACTAAAGGAAAATTTGGAATATTTTGTTGTATTTTTTCAAGTATATCAAAACGAAGCTTTGGATTTTGATTAGGTTTAAACTTATATGCTCCATGACTTGTTCCGATAGCGATTGCTAAAGAATCGACGTTAGTTTTTTTTACGAAATCAGTAGCTTGGTCTGGGTCTGTATAGAAAGAATTTTCATTAGAGACTTTAATTTCATCTTCAATTCCTGAAAGACTTCCCAGCTCTGCTTCTACACTTACATTGTATTTATGAGCATATTCTACTACTTTACACGTAAGTTCAATATTTTGATTATACTCCAAAGAGGATCCGTCAATCATAACTGAAGTAAAGCCGCTGTCAATGCATTCTTTACAAGCTTCAAAAGATTCACCATGATCCAAATGTAGAGCAATAGGAATATTGGACTCGGATACTGCTGCTTCCACTAATTTTTTAAGATAGGTGGTTCCGGCGTATTTTCGAGCTCCTATAGAAGCTTGTAAAATTAAGGGGGAAGAAAGCTCGTTTGCTGCTTCCACTACGGCTTGAATTATTTCCATATTGTTTACATTGAATGCACCTACTGCATATCCTTCAATACAAGCTTTTTTTAACATCTTTTTTGTGTTTACCAGACTCATAATAAATTCACTCCTAAAAAGTTATAATGAAAATTCGTTTTGGATTAGACTCTATTCTATTATATATATATTATCAAAAGTATATCTATAAAATTTAAATATTTGCCGAAAAATATTGACTAAATTTTTTTTCTTATGTATAATCATAAGGATAGATTCTTTAGTACTAGGGATTAAATTTTAATTCAAATTATGCTACTGTGGCTCAGTTGGTAGAGCAGCTGATTCGTAA
>CAKUYF010000190.1 GCA_934702115.1 uncultured Eubacteriales bacterium
CTCTTGGAGATGATGAAAAGAAAACGTTTACCAACATCCTGGAACGCCTTATCCTCAATATGGACATACGATTCCCATGTCCAAGCACTTGTATCGAATCAAGATTCCTCAGACATAACGTCGATATTTCGACGAACACTCTGAACAGACAGTTGTTTCAAAGCGTCAGGATCAATTGCCCTCTGTTTTTGATAGTTGGGATATTTCTGTTTCCAGACGAATTGATAAAAAAGACAGATCAATGAGTTTTTCCTGACGGGAACCATCCCTGAAATCCAACGCATTTCAATGGAAATTATCAACCAACAAGACAATATCATGAACGTTGTAAACAGATTGAATGGTGAACGCGGAGAAACATCTACGAAGGCAATTTCTCTATTGGACGTTTTCAAGGTGATAAATCATCGCGGCTATCCATACCTCTGGGATATCACCTTAACGGCGTTGACAATAATTCCAACCACGGTCAGTTGCGAGCAACAGTTCAGCATACTGAGACACAAGCTCCATGAGAACATGGCGAAGGAAACGGCATTTGCCTTCGTATCGGGGTGTCAAAAAAGAGTAATCTTTCCGTTTGACAACAGAAACAATTGAGAAAATGACCAATGGGAAGAAAGGGTTTACAAGGCCCTGGAGGTATTTAAGGAGACCGATCTGGTGAGACACATCAAGATGCACCGAGCCCCTCACCCCCACCCCCAACACACCCCGACGCCCCCGAGAACCTCCCCGGCCAACCCCCGCTCCCACCACGCCAGGAAGTCGTCGGCCACCGCCACGGAAACGTCCACCATGAGCTTCCATCCACCGGAAAGGTCCCGACAATCACCGACCCACTCACCCTCAGGGAAGTCCTCGGCCCTACCCCGGAAACGTCCCCCAGGAGCTCCCGGCCAGTCGGAAACGTCCTTCACATCTTCGGAAATCCCCGCGGAAGACCTCGAAAGCCTGGCAGCCCGCTCCGAGAGCCCGCCGAGACCTCCATGTTAATCAAAAGCGTGCCATTGTCCCCGTCAAATCAATTGATTTGTTCTTGTCGTTTTGGTTTTAATTGACTGAAGTCTAAAGTTTCGAAAAGAATTGACGAACAAGCGAGAAAATAAAATGTTGGGACCATGCATGGTGAAAATAGGAAACGATAAAGGAAACGTTGGAGGTGAAGTGGATAAAGATAGAACCGTACGATGCCACGTGTCGTGGGAAGGACGGTTATGCCACGACGACGCGATGTAAGCAAAACGATAATATATTTGAAGATTTGGAACACCATGGTTGTATCAAGTCACGCCGACTCTCATCCCCCGGCATATTCATAGCAAACATTGAAGTTTGCACTTGGAGGATTTATTGACCAATTTTGCACAGAAGGGATAGGAGGAAATGAACATGTCCCAGAAATAAGGTCAAGAGAATGAAGCAATGGAATTCTTCACAGCAAAAACGCTTGTTATCGCAGGACATCTCTTTGAACGAAAAGGACGAAGGCAATGGAAGAGAAGAAAGGATGGAAATAGAAAGCCTGTCGAAACCCCGAGGATGAAAGCGAGTTCCGGAACCCCAAGCGGTGGCACTGGAAGGCGTGTTTGGGATGCGCAACAGTTAGTTGCTATGGAGAATGATCATGCTTCGCAGCCGATCCCAC
>CAKUYF010000191.1 GCA_934702115.1 uncultured Eubacteriales bacterium
ATTCAACCCTATAATCCATTTAGGGATGATTCGGACATCATGATTATGATGGGAGCGTCTGCCAATCATGTAGTGACTCTCCTCAGTTGTCTATTGTCCTTTGTGAGAGTGTTTACCAATTCATCCATTCTCTTCATTGATTATGGAATGGCGAAGACGGATTTGTGTTGGTTGAATCACTTGTTCGATCTAATTCGCCAGTTTCATTTGATGAAGAATGTCACTGCTCAGTTTTACTATAGAAAGTACAACTGGGGTGTATTCCCTGATTGGATGAACATCAATGACACTGATCTTCGTGGAGGCTATACATGGAAACCCATTGCAATTGCGGATGCCTTCTATCAATGGAGAGGTGTGATTATGTGGTCAGATGCGGGCAACTACTATCATCCTAGCATACCAAAGGCAATTGACATTCTTAGAAGAGAAGGAGCATATATTCCATACGATCATGCTCAATACTCAAAGAAGATGAGCATCAAATGCTACGAGTTTCTGCTTATTCACAGGTTGATTCATCCCTTTGATAGAGAGAGTGGAATGGGTGGAGCAGGTTTCATGCTATTTGACTATAGCAGTAGTATATGTAGGCATCAACTCATGATTCCGTGGTTACATTGTGCCTACACAAGAAAGTGCATGGCACCTATTGGATCGAAGAATGCGTTCCATTTACCTGAACAATCCGTTCTTTCCATTCTGGCTACACAGAATGGGTTAGTGTCCAGTTGTAATGAGAAAACGCGGTTTACGGCACAGTATTGGACTGACAGGAATATTCATACGCTGAACAACAACACCTATCTAGTGAAAGAGATGCAGTACATATCAGCTGCTTTTGGGAGGAATCTTACAGTTGATCAGGTGTTTGGCGTCTGTCATTAGTACCATGGGTAACGACTGGAGTGTTGTTTCTGTTTGTAGTTGGGTGTAGAGTGTTCGTTGGAGTAAACAAAGATAGGGTCTTCAACAGTCCCATTTGCCCCAAATGTGGGTAAGGTGGTTACAACAGTGCGTATTTACCACAATATACGTCAAAATAATGACTTCTTTTGTGCTATTTGTTCCGACAAACAACCGACGCATGTCGTTAGAGTATATTATACCATATCGCATCTGTCGCTTGTTTTGGACTTCTACGGACATGAATGATTAGAACATGGCCCCTACAGGAAATAAAGGTCGTGGCCGTACCTGGAAGCGGGAGTATCTCGCTGCATTACGTCATATCTTCTCAGAGATGTGGAGAGAGCTTGGTTATGGAGATAATAGGGTCCACGGTAGACACGATCGTGAAAGAAGGTACCATGTCGATGATTGATGGAAGTGGCTTATATGTAAGCTGCATGGCTTGTATTTCAACGGAGATATGCTGCGTCGTTTCCTGAAGAAGAAGATCGAGAGTTGCGTATCATACAGGATAAAGTCTATGATCTTTGGAGGGATGCTCAAGTATGCTGCACAGCAATACTCCTTACTCCATAGGCAAACGATATAGCGACAATTCATCGTTCGGAAGGAACTCAAGAGCAGATGGAAGCCTACCAAGACATGGCAGAGGCCCTCCATGCCACTGACCATCCAGGGCAAGTAGTGATGGATGGAGTAGCATCATATAAAGCCTGTCAACAGGGATATGG
>CAKUYF010000192.1 GCA_934702115.1 uncultured Eubacteriales bacterium
GTGAGTATCCTGAAGGACCATTGCAATATTCTTGCGCAGATATTCCCGCTTATAACCCTTTATCGGGATTCCGTCTATAAGTATTTCACCGGAATTTATGTCATAGAAACGGTTAAGGAGATTTGTAATCGTTGTCTTCCCTGCTCCGGTTGAACCGACGAAAGCTATTTTCTGTCCTGGCTTTGCATAAAGACTTATATTGTGAAGTATGGTTTTGTCCGGAACATAGCCGAAGGTCACATCACGCATGACCACATTTCCGGTAATTGGATACTCTCCCGTCTTTGGGAGGTCTGGTGCCTCCGGCTCCGCATCGATAACATTGAACACACGCTCCGCACCGGCGAGCGCGGCAAAAATGGACGACATCTGCTGTGATATCTGGTTTATCGGCATCGAGAAGTGTCGTGAATAATTTGCAAATACTGTGAGCGCACCGGGAGAAAACGAGCCTGTGCACATCAGCACCCCGCCGACACCAACCGTGACAGCATAGCATATCTGGCTGGCATTTCCGACTATCGGACCCATAACGCCACCCCAGAACTGGGCAAAGAACTGCTTATCGCGGAGATCCTCATTTATAAGATCAAACTCCTTTTCGCAGACTGTCTCATGGTTGAACACCTTTACAACCTTCTGCCCGCTTACGGTTTCCTCGATATAGCCGTTTACCGCGCCTATCGCCGCCTGCTGACTTACATAATACTTTGAAGAGCGTTTCGCTATGATATTCCCGAGGAACATGAAGAGCGGAACAAAGAGTACTGTTACAAGTGTCAGCCACAGACTCGTTGTTATCATAAAGAGAAATGTGCCGATAATGGTTATAACACCGCTCACTATCGAGGTAAGCGAGTTATTCAGCATGACGTCTATATTATCTATATCATTCGTGAAACGGCTCATTATCTCGCCCGTAGGGTGTCCGTCATAATACTTTACCGGGAGAGTCTGTAATTTTGAGAATAGGTCGTTTCGCAGTGCTTCAATGGAATTTTGCGAAACGGTCAGCATAAACCGCGCCTGAAGATACGAGGACAGTATCGAGACGATGTATATGACCGCAAGCACGCAGACGGCAGTGAACACATAAGTCTCTATCCCGGGATTTTCAAATCCTATGATTTTTAAGAGCAGGTCATCGGCTATTTTCTCCGTCATGCTGTATTCCGGCATCTTTCCGGTGACCTCATACGAAATGCGGTTTATTATCGGTGCGAGCATATATGAGCCGCAGAGCGATGTAACCGTAGTCAGTAGCATAAGGAAGAATACACCGACGAGTCTGAATTTGTATTTTCCTATATATTTCAGCAGTCTGCCTATGGTTTTCCTCGCGTTTTGAGGTTTTCCTCCACCCATCACCCCGGGACCATGTCTGCCTCCCGGACCCGGACCGCGGCGGGCGCCGGGTGCCATAAGATCACTGTTATATCTTTTTTGAAGCTCTTCAAGAGTTCTTGCCATGCGTCACGCCTCCTTTCTGTCCATCTGTGAGGAATATATCTCCTGGTATTCGGTATTGCTTTCCATAAGCTCGTCATGGGTTCCGATACCAGTTATCTGCCCCTCATCCATTACCACTATCATATCGGCATCCCTGACCGACGATATTCTCTGCGCTATTATTATC
>CAKUYF010000193.1 GCA_934702115.1 uncultured Eubacteriales bacterium
GAAGATTTAAGCTTTGCGGATAAGCTTTATAATTTCAACTTTGGAGGCTTAGTTTCTATTAGCGAAGGTTACGGATTTTGTATGCCTTTGAATTCAAATAAGCTTAAAATTATGGATTTCACATCAGCAAAAGGGAAAGAAATTCAATTATTAAAAAAAATCTATGAAACTTTTCCGAGTTATGATAATTTTATTATAGAAACTTCAACTGTGAATAAGTTTTTTAAAAATTATGGTAATGATCATTTTAACGGTATGATTTGTCCTTTATCTGAAAGATGTGAATTAGCTGTAGAGTCTATTAGAAATAATAATGGAAGTTCTTATTTGGGAATTTCATTTGAATAATTTATTTTTAAATTTAGAAGAAGGTAGGTGTTGAATTTTATGAATATAAAAAAATATAAATTAAGACTTAGGAAAAATTATCGCCAAAAAAGAGAAAGTATGTCTCCTGATTTAAAAAAAGCTAAAGACGACAAAATACTCAAAAATTTAAGGATTTTAAATTCGTACAAAAAAAGTAATTTGATTCTTACTTATGTTTCTAAGAGTATAGAAGTAGATACTTATGGTATAATGAAAAAATGCTGGGAAGACGGAAAAGAAGTTGCAGTTCCCGCATGTAAGACTGAAAACAAAAGTATGGATTTTTATAAAATAAAGTCTTTTGAAGATTTAGAAAAACGTACGTTTGGTCTTTTGGAACCAATACTTGAAAGATGTGAAAAAGTTTCTGAATTTAGTAATACCTTATGTATAGTACCGGGATTTTGCTTTGATAAAAAAGGATATAGACTCGGATATGGGCATGGATATTATGATAGATTTCTGAATCGTTTTGATGGGACAAGCGTAGGGATATGCTACAGTAATTTTATACGTCTGAAGTTACCTTGCGGGAAATTTGATAAAACTGTAAACTACCTTATAACAGATTCATACATTAAGCAATTTTGTAATAACTAGAAGGACGGATCCTTATATATGGAAAAACTAAAAGAAAAAACTAAAAGATTAAATGGCTGCTTTTTTAGTATGTCATGGTTTGTATTTATAGCTTTAATTTCTGTTTTGCTTTCTCGTTTTATCATGACGGGTGTAAATGATATGCTTGCAGTAGGTAAGAGCAGCGAAGTAGTGCAGATTGAGCTTCCCGAAAATGCTTCTATTGATACGGTTGCAGATGTGCTTTTAAGTAAAAATGTAATTAGTGAAAAATGGTTTTTTAAGTTATATTCTATAGCTACAAAGTCGCCAAAATATTTTTATGGTGGATTTTATGAACTCGAAACAGATATGGATTACCAATCTATATTGAACCATATAAAGAATCAAGATAATGTAAAAGATGTTGTGGAAGTTACAATAACTGAGGGAATGAACGTTCTTGAATGCTCTAATCTTATGGAGAAAAACGGTGTTTGCAGTAAAGATGATTTCTTAAAATGTTGCAATTCAGACAAATTCAAGGATAAATATAGCTTTTTAGAACAGACTGATACATCCGCAAAAAGACTTTATAAGTTGGAAGGTTATTTATTCCCTGATACGTATAAGTTTTATCGCAATGAAAATGAAGAAAATGTAATAAACAAGCTTTTAAAT
>CAKUYF010000194.1 GCA_934702115.1 uncultured Eubacteriales bacterium
GAACATCATGGAGGTTGTTGAGATCTCCAAGCATCGTTTGGAAAGCAGTTGACTCGGCAGGCGATTGGTTGTGTGGTCAGGTGTCTCCGTCGAGCAGAACCGCTTGAGTGCCACCACAGCACAAGCGACAAGCCGGCACCGACAAGTTGGATGACTGTTTTGTTGTTCCGGGTTGTTGCAACTCGGAAGACGGAGTTCGAAGCAAGTGGTCGAGTGGAGACGAGTCTTTAACAAACTATGAACCGCTGATCTTTCCATCGAACACTCGTCGCTAATGGAAACATTCCGTTTCATTCCATCAGGCTTGAAAATTCCCAACGAAGAATCAACCAAAACAAAGGACACATAAACCTTCCACAAATAGAAAAGAATCATCTTCGGTGAAACAGTCAGTTTCAAATTGTTTGCCGGTTTTTGCAAAATGTTCGCCCTTTGTTTCAAAATGATTGTTACGCCTCAACCTTTTTCCATACGCATTTTAAGGAAAAGCTATACCTTGGCAACCAATCTCATTAATTGCGCCACTTCGGCGATCGGGCACGGGAAAAATTCTGGGTTGTTACAAAACACTTGTATTTTGTCTCAAAAAGTTTGTCATGAATAGTTTCTCGTTCCATATATAAGGTTCTCAGAAACCCAACCCCATTCATGCAGCCTTCCTCCTTCGAGTATGTCCCACAAAGCGACATTCAGGCGTTCACAAGTCAACAGCCATTGAACGCAACCGACCCCGCCTCTCAGCCCGAACTGCCTGCTCCACGGTCAATTCAAGAGATTGTTGATTCGTCAAACCTGGCAAATCCCGTTCCATAGGAAACGCAACGACATCCAGTGATTTGTCGGAGGAGGAAACGGCTCCACGTCTCTTCGACGCAAAAACAGAGGGAAGTTCTGGCCGAGGAATTTGCACGGTTCGGGATCAACAAGCCTCTGAAGTACTACGCAGAAAGGACCAGATTGTGCATCAGAACGGTCAAGAGATACATTGGGGATATCCAGTCGGGCAAGGATATCACAAAACCCGTGAGGCGTGGGAGAAGACCAAAGTTCACACCCGCTCTTCTCAAAAAGCTCGCATCGGAGCTCTGTGTTCAAAACAAGACCCTGCGAGAAGCGAGAAGGTCTGTCATTCAAGAAAACGCAGATGCGGTCGGGTCGGGGAATGAGCCTCTTCCCGTCGTTTCCATTGCGACAATGTCGAGGTACGTTCAAAACCGGGATGTGATGAATGATGTCGATATCGGCCCACTCTCATTCACGCAAGTGACTTGAGAGGACCTGCAGCGAACAGCGAGGTGAACAAGAACATGTGGATTGAACGTCGCTGTCAACTTGACGCCTTCATCGCGGCCGGATACACCGTCGTGTTTGTCGACGAATCCCATTGGTCGGCTGGGAACGTCAGAACGCGTGGATGGGGTCCAAAGGGAGAGAAGCACTTCAGAACAGAAAGGCCGCCTTCCATTTCCCTGAGCTGCATCTGCTCAATAAGCGACTCTGGTCAGCGCCACTGTAAGATTTTCAACTCTACGATCAATTCTCAGATCTTCAAGGCGTACATGAAGGAGTTGATCGCGTTGTATCGCCTGGAC
>CAKUYF010000195.1 GCA_934702115.1 uncultured Eubacteriales bacterium
AATTTACCAGTCGTATATAAGTCTAAGGAATCGTTACGATTCCTTGAAGGCGGCTATAGATATCCTGCGAGATCAGAACACTGGATTCTTGCAAACCATTAAAGAAATTGAACGATTGTATGAAGAAGCGAGCGAAGAGCAAGACATAACCGCCAAATACAGTACGGAGTGGAAAGAATTTAAAAGATATACTGATGCGCTCCCACAAGAGGCCTGGATACAATGAAAGAAGTAGAAGAGGAACAGGGAAAATGGCAAAAAATAGAACACCGGATGCGGAACAGGAAATCAAATTGCTATGCAAGAGAATAAGAGAAACAAGAAAACAGTGGGAATGGATCAACGGAGAAGGAGGAAATGACCCATTCTGGCCAGATGGATGCAATATGAATCTGCTGAGAAATCACATGATCTCATACAAGATGGAGATTGCAGAGCTATGCGGAAAGCACGGGATCAAACTTCCAGAAGAATACTTCCTGAAGATTCCACCAGAGGTAGATAACGAGTATATGGCAAACATGGAACAAAAAGAACGAATCATAGGGCTGAGAGAATGCGGGATAAAATTAAGCCGGAAGAACACAAAATTCCGGGATGACGGGCAGATGGAATTTTGCTGATAGGAGGAAAAATGGAAACATACACTTTGTATATTGACGGACGGCACATCGAAAAAGCAAAAGAAATCAATACGGATAACGTCAAAATCGAAAATGAAAGAACAGAACAAGCAGTGCTACACTTGTGAGTATTACACGCCAGCTGATCCGGAATCTGCGGGAACATTCCCAAGATGCGAATATGGCGGGATAGCCGAACAGATATGCGACAGATACCGAGAAAAGGGAACTGTGATAAGCAGGAGCATGTGGGCGGACTGGATCCGGGAAAAATTTGGGAAAACGGTGTAAACGGACAGAAAAAAGAAAGGATTGAGAAACAATGCATGAATATCCGTGTAAAGACTGCAAAGACAGATATCTTGGATGCCATGGACGGTGTGAAAAATACCAGGCAGCCAGAAAAGAAAATGAAGAAGAGAAAAAGGGAACGATAAGAAGACGCACGGAAGTGGCGTACACAGGCGCAGATAATGCCGGACACAGAAAGAGAATGAGTGGGAAATACCATGGCGGAGTTTTAAGAAGCCCGAAAAGATGAGAAAAAAGATGGAGAAAAGCGATACGCTGGAAAAGGATGGCAAGGAAAAGTACAGTACATGCAGACATTCGGCGGGGAACGCCGGATACAAGATTCTGCTGGTGCTTCCGGGATGTCCAAGAGCCGGGATGGTAAGAGGGACGCTGTGCGTAACGGAAAAGATGTGTAATGAGTGCAGGAGCTGGAAAGGAGATAGAGGGAATGCCGAGATATGTGATGACAGAAAAAATGAAAGCGGAAGCAAGGAAAATGCTGGCGGAAGGAATGACAAGGGTGAGAACTGCAGAAACACTGGGAATCCGGCCGGGAACGTTGGAAAGCTGGCTGAAAAGAGAAAGAGCAGGAAAAGAAGACGTGGCAAAAAAAGATGAGAAGAAAGAGAAAAGCTATATTACCATTGGACCGGCAGTACGATACACGG
>CAKUYF010000196.1 GCA_934702115.1 uncultured Eubacteriales bacterium
TTTAATGGATCACATGTATAAAGTGGATCATCAAGAAGCATAGGGAAGGATGAAAATCAGGATGTTGAAAACAAAAAAAGCATTAGGGCTATTTACTATGCTTTTTGCTATCGTGGCGATTACTTCATTTAGTATTTGGATGGTTAGAGGGAAAAGTAATCAAAAAAGTGAAATATGTGTTGCTTATTCTACGGATGAAAACTATCTGTATCCGACTTTAGTTTCTATGGCATCGCTTATGGAAAATTGCAACGAAAATACATTTTGTAAATTTACGGTTTTAGTATCCCCTGAGATTTCAGAAGAAGGGCAAAACAAAATTAAAAGTATAGAAAAGAATTATTCAAATTGTAATGTAAATGTAGTCAATATGGGAGGACAGTTTGATAGTTCTGAAGTAAGGTTTTGGTCTAGAGCGATGTATTATAGGCTAAATTTACCTGAAATATTAAAAGAGGAAAAAAAGTGCATTTATCTTGATGGTGATACTATAGTCCGTAAAGATTTATCTACTATGTTTAACTTAGACATGTCGAACTATTACATTGCGGGCATCAGAGACATAAACTGCTATATAAACTCCACAAGTGATCATTACAAATTATTAGATATTCCAAATCTTAATAGTTATGTATGCTCTGGAGTACTCATAATGAACCTTGAAAAGATGCGAAATGATAATTTAAATCAAGTCCTTGAAGAGATTATAAAAGAGAATGACGTAAAAAAGACTCTTAAATTCCCTGATCAAGATGCTTTAAATAAAGCCTGTTACGGTCATATTTTAACTTTACCGTTTAAATATGGAGCTTTAGCTCATGCAGGGTTTGATTACTCATATGAAGAGAGTGAATACGCCCAATGGGCATCAAATAAAAAAGATTGGGATGAAGGGAGAAAAGATCCTACTGTACTGCATTTTACCGGAGATAAGCCTTGGAATAATAACTATTCAAAGTTTTGTGAAGAATGGTGGAGGTATGCAGATACAACTGAGTGCAAAGCGGAAATTCATGGAAAATATTCAGGGGTTAAAAAATCTTAAAAAATTTCTTTATGGAATTAAAAACAAGAAAGCAGCTATAAATCATAGCTGCTATTTTTATTAAAAAAAAGTGATATTATTTTCCATTTAATACTTGAATTATTTTGAAAAGTAGTATATAATCAAAGATAGAACTTTGGGATTTTAACCGAAGTGTCGAGTAGGCTGAAGTGCGGCAACACTTCAACCCTATGTAAGGTACCCAACCTACCTAGACATAACTGCTATTAACAGCACCCGACTATATTATTATAGCACGGAACTGTGAAATAGTAAATTCCCAATATTGGGGATTCTTCGGATGGCGAAGGTTAGTGTACTAGGGTCAGGAATGATACCGATGTACACTTTTGTTATGCCCGAGTTCTGACCGCTACGTGTGTTGAGTGGATTGCTTTTTAAGTGATTCATTCTCACCAGCGGGATATGAATAGGAGGATTTTAGATGAAAATTCTAAAAAAAATCTTCCAAAGCATTTTCAGAACTTCGGTATTAAGTTTATTAATTGCAGCTTCGCCATTTGAGAATCAC
>CAKUYF010000197.1 GCA_934702115.1 uncultured Eubacteriales bacterium
AATTTTGGGAAATTTTATTCCCGAGACATGGCCTGTGCGGCATCAAGGTATACTGAAGCTAAACTTGAAGAAATATGTAAAGAGCTTTTTAAAGATATAGATAAAGATACAGTAGATTTCGTAGATAATTATGATAATACACTTAAAGAACCGTCACTGTTACCTTGTACGTTTCCCTCTATTTTGGTAAATGCTAATACCGGAATTGCAGTTGGGATGGCAAGCTCTATATGTTCATTTAATCTTAAAGAAGTATGTGAAACGACTATAAAATGTATAGAGGATCCTAATCACGACATTTCCAGTACGCTTATAGCTCCGGATTTTCCCGGAAGTGGTGAAATAATTTTTGACAAAGAAAAACTAAAAGTGATATATGAAACGGGTAGAGGAGGATTTAAAGTCCGTTCAATATATAAATATGACAGCAAATACCACTGTATTGATATAACTCATATTCCTCCTACGGCTACAAGTGAAGTTATTATAGAAAAGATTGTAGAGCTGATTAAAAGCGGAAAATTGAGAGAAATTTCTGATGTTAGGGATGAAACCGGGCTTGAAGGCCTTAAAATTACTATTGATCTTAAACGTGGAGTAGATCCTGATAAACTGATGAGAAAGCTTTTTAGGTTAACTCCTCTTGAAGACACTTTTTCTTGTAATTTTAATATACTGATTGCCGGCACTCCAAGAGTTATGGGTATAAAGGAGATTATACAAGAGTGGATAGCTTTTCGGGAAGAGTGTGTAAAGCGAAAAACTTTTTTTGAACTTAATAGAAAAAGAAGTAAGCTTCATTTGCTTGAGGGATTAAGTAAAATATTACTTGATATAGATAAAGCTATTAATATAATTAGAAATACTAAAGAAGAAATTCAAGTAGTACCAAATTTAATGGAAAGCTTTGAACTTGATAATATACAAGCTGAATACGTATCTGAAATAAAATTAAGGCAATTAAACAAAGAACATATACTAAAACGTATAAGTGAAATAGAAAATTTAAAAGGTGAAATAGAAGACTTAGAGTCTATATTAGATGATATATCCAAAGTGGACGAGATTATAATAGAAGAACTTAAATATATTGCCAACACTTATGGTAAACCTCGTCAAAGCTTACTTGTATCACCTGAACAAATTCAAGAAGAAGACATCAGTATTCCTGATTATCCTGTTAATTTCTTTTTAAGTAAGGAAGGATACTTCAAGAAAATTACTCCTCAGTCTCTCAAGATGAATTCAGAACAAAAATTAAAAAACGAAGATGAAATAGTACAAGCTCTTTCGGGAAGCAATCATTCAGATTTATTGTTCTTTACAAATCATGCTCAAGTTTATAAATCCAAAGCTTATAATTTCAGTGATACTAAATCAAGCTCTATGGGAGATTTCATCCCTGCTGCTTTTGGATTTGATAAGGGAGAAAAAATTATTTACATGGCTGCCACCTCAGATTACTTAGGTTTTATGGTATTTTTCTTTTCAGGAGGTAAAGTAGCGAAAGTAGATATGAAAGCATATTTTACCAAAACGAATAGAAAAAAGCTTATTAAAGCTTACTG
>CAKUYF010000198.1 GCA_934702115.1 uncultured Eubacteriales bacterium
GATCAGGACAAATTGGTCGTTCGAGTACCGGTTGGTCGTGCGGCAGATTCCGATCATCAGGTTCATCTGCTCGCAATCTGGGAAAAAGATGGTTCATCTGAGGAAAAGAATATTACTTATTCTGTGAACCAGCATTATATTGCTCCTGATCATACAGATAATGTATCGATTAAAGATCTGACAGCAGGAAAAGATGATTCTATAAGGGATGCAATCTCCGGTTATACAAAGGATCTTCCGTGGCGGGGTGACACATATTTATATCGCCGCACAACGGTTACGACTGGTGGAAAGACCGTAGATTATAATCCGGACACTGCAAGATTCACTGAAGACACGACAATTGATATCTATTACTATCGTGATTCCTGGAATGCTGGAAACAACAGTGAAACAGGCGGAGATGGTACCCCGGATACCGAACAGGTTCTTGTAAAATTCGGAAGTAAGGATCGCGGAGACTGGGTAACAGGAAGCGGTATTGTTCAGGTATACACATTAGATGAAGGACAGACAACAGTGACTCCGTCTAAGGATAACGTGACGGTAAGCTGTGACAAAGGATATCATTTTACAAAGTGGACAAAGAATAATTCTGTAAATGAAATCGACCCGTTTATAGAGCAGACTGGTGTAAAAGGTGGAGAGACGATCAACTTCTGGGCATGGTTTGCAGCTGATGAGGTGAAAGTACCGGAGAAACCAGTATCTGCGGAGCTTCCGTATGTCACAGTAATTTGTACAAACACCAATGCATCCCACAGCGTATTAGAGAGAAATTATTATATTCTCGATGAAGAGATTGACGAGGGTCGTGTGATCGTTGGTGATGTGAAATACGACTCAACATATGGCAATTATGCCAGCCATGTCAAGGTAATGGGCGCATATTATGCAGGCCTTTTTGATGTCGGAGAAGGCGGAAATCATATAGCTACCAAGGCCAACGATGTTTCCTTCGATATGGTATGGGACGGAGAAAAGTGGACAGCTCCAGATTCAATCGAAACAATCAAAATTTCCTGCGCAGGCAGCGAAGATCCGGATGGACCGACAGAGGATGAACTGAAAGATCTCATTGAAGTTGCGCTTGTCCATACCGGCAGCAATGCACACCAGAATGAAAATTATACGCTTATTGCTGACAGCTATGATGTCGAGACAAATGGCAGAACGGCAGTTGTCACTGTAAAGGCAGATAAGTATGTAAAAGAGTACAACTCACAGTATGGAGAACATGCTGTACAGGGAAAGAATACGGCAAAGCTTGTTTTTGACCATACAGGTGCTGGTTGGAAACTTGTCAATGACAATGCGAAAGTCAGCTTCACCGTAAAGTGTTCCGAGAAGAAGCCAGAATCTCCGAAAGGACCGACAAAAGAAGACTTAAAGAAGCTGTTCGGAAATGCAATCACCGTGATCTGTACGACAGACGCAGATCATGCGGAAGAGACCTTTGGCCTTATTGATGGCAGCTTCCATTTCTCAAAGGACAAAGATGTTGATGATGAAGGTGTTGTAACGGTAAATGCTGATAAGTACATCAAGGCATTTAATGATGGA
>CAKUYF010000199.1 GCA_934702115.1 uncultured Eubacteriales bacterium
TTATTAAGTAGTCTTTTTGCTCATAGCTAATCATAGATATTTTCCCTTTCTGCAAATAAAATAATTATATTTGCATTTAAACAGTTAAACTGCAAGTATTTTAAAAATGTAATCAATAGTTTAAATTAACCATATAAATGTTTAGTAGGCAAAAATATATGATTAATCTTCTTTTTCATGCGGTTTTGATTTTTACCTGCATGATTTATTAAGGGCCTATAGATTCTAAAGTATTATTTTTTGGCATAAAATTAAACAGATATATTTGTCTTAAAATTATTGAATACCTGATTAAATACAAAATAAAAATATTTTTACTTGACACCAATACTGACACTAACTACAATGGAAATAAATTCTTAAATGGGAAAATATATAATTTTCAATCAGAAAATTATATTTAAATAGATAAAAGTTACTTTTATTCGACAATAATATTTTATCGAAAATAGTAGAAGTTTTAATAATATTATGGAAGAAGAAATGGCTTCATAATACTTTTAATCCGGTTGTCCTGGGTTCGAGTCCCGACGGCTCACCATTTAAAACGACGTGATTTCTCAAGTCGTTTTTTATGCTCAAAATACCTACAAACCGCGTGGTTAAGCTTTTTATGAATAGTTTAAGTTTATGGTTTTAAACTCCTGTGTTACAGCATTTCTAATAAATCTTTTTCCACCATATTTGTGAATGATTGATTGTTTTATTTGTAATTACATTTACTTTCTGCCTTTATAGTGTTGAGTAGAGTTAATCTTTCAATCTTAAATTCTACGTTGAGTTTAAGAGATTTGCTGTCTAGTATTAGAGATTGAAGGTATTCTTCTGTTGCCTCCAAACTGTTGAAAGAACATTCGTTAATTATAAAATCAATATCATTTTTATTTACTGTTTGTAACCGTGTAGTGCTAGTCCCATCGGAATGAGTAATGGTTAAAAATTGTACAACATAATTACCTTTATCATCAATAATTACATATCTTTCCATTAGCATGCCCCTTTACAATTTAATATATAAATTATATTTTTATGCTTGTACTTTGTCAAATATCAAAAAATATGTTTTCATCAAAATAACACTATTTATAACTAACATATTAGAGCATTGTAGATACATGTAGTATATTTCTATGTTATGTATAAATATATTTTTTATTTTAGTGTATAAACAATAACAACTTAAAAAGTATTTTTACAAAAATTGAGTATGCTTAAATTATAAAAATTTCATAATGCTAGAGCACGGTATACCATTTTTAAAATTACACACCCACCAGCGCCCTTTTACGCCCGATACGAAATTTATAATAATACAACATATTAAACCTGTTCCTGGAAACTGTAAAATGTGTGAATTAACAACCTATATACTGCAAAATTTCTTTAAGTCTAAGGTTAGGAAGTCTAAAGATAACCCAAAGGAAGAGTAAGTTAAAAAACATATATAACATGCGTAATATGAGGCACTATGCTCTTGAATCAGCCAGAATGAATGGGATAATACGTACTGACTTAATGAACGGAGGAAAGCTTCCAA
>CAKUYF010000200.1 GCA_934702115.1 uncultured Eubacteriales bacterium
GGTGAGAAGCGTGGAGAAGCTGCGGGAAAGATACTACGTGGGGCAGGAAATTACACTGGAAACCACGGAGAGAGATGGAGAAGATAATAAGAATCGGACCGTGAAAAAGAGATGCCGGATATCAGAGATACATAGACACGGCGCACTGCTGGTGGATGAGAACGGAATCCGAGAAACATTTGACTACGTGTACCTGGCAGAAAATGAGAGAGAATGGCAGGAGACGGCTTGAAATGGAAATAACCAAAAAAATGCTGAAAGAGCACCAAAACACAAAAAAAGAAATTGTGATCCTGACATGTGAGTTGCGGGAGATGGAAGCGGAAAGCAGTGTCATACTGAATGGAAACGATGGAACCAAGAAGCCAGAGTCAGTAATGGGGATTGATATTGAGAAGTACAACCGTAGAAAAGCAACACTGCTGGAGAAGAAACGGCAGGTAGAAGCGGTGGAAAGATGGATAGACAACATAGATGATGCCGTCACAAGAACAGTCTTCCGGAAATACTACAAGGAGGGGAAGAACTGGATGAGAGTAGCACAGGAGACGGGGGCAGGAGGAAATGAAGACTATCCGAGGATATGCGTCAGAGACCATTATTTAAAAAAAATGAAGATTGAGTAAATATTTCGGAAAATTCGGAGTTTTCGCCATAAAATAAAAATCAAGCCAAAGGCATGAAAAGCCAACGGCTTATTTGCAAAAATCATTGAATGCAAAAAAAATCTCCTTGGAACGGAACTACTGCAACACTGCCAGGAGTGGTGCCCTGGCAGCCACGGAACATAGCTCAACAGGCAGAGCCGCTGGTCTACAGCTGGCGAGATAATGGATCGTACCCATTTGTTCCGATAGCCCGACAGGGGCAAGATACTTAAAATGATTCCTTCTACGGAAATGTCCTGCAAAATGTAGGACACTTTTTTTGTTTGGGAAAATGGACAGAGAAACGGAATGGATACAAAGACTCATCAGTGAGGACAACGTACATGCGTTCTATACGTCAAAACAATGGCGGAGAATGCAAAAGCAGGTACTCAAAGATAACCACTGGGAATGCCAGAGATGCAAAAAGAAAGGTCTGGTGGTGACAGCTACAACGGTGCATCACAAGCAATACCTGAGACAGCACCCAGAACTGGCACTGGATAAGGAAAATCTGGAAGCAATCTGCGAGAAGTGCCATTACGAAGAACACCACAAAAAGAAAGATAAGTACACAAATGAGGAAAGGTGGTAAGAAGATGACGGCGAAAGAAGAATTGAGAGAAGCAGCAAAGGTCCACAGGGAAGCAGCAGAGATTCTGGAAGAGATGGCGGAACTCACGGACGAAAACAAAGGAGAAGAACTGACGGTGCGGTACGCACTGAAATGCGTAAAACTGCAGGGTCTGCTGGGGCTGGAATAAGCCAGACGGCAGGAGGACACCCCCGGTCAAAAAATACGGAAAAACTCCGGGGAACACGTGACCGGGGAAGGGCCTGCATCCGGAGAAATTTTGAAAAAAAATGAAAAAAACGGGGAGGTGGT
>CAKUYF010000201.1 GCA_934702115.1 uncultured Eubacteriales bacterium
ACTTCAGACTGATTCCAGAATCAGTGTCCTCTTTGTTTTGTCATTCAGAGGAGCTCCCTTCCTCCAAGCGCATTTCCCCGGCATTTTCAAGACAACTCCAAAAACTCCACATCACCATCTTTGTATATACCTCGAGACTTTGTGGTAAAGTCATGCCCAAAGTCGTTTTCAATACTTCTCGCGTTACTTTGCAAAATGATGTCTTGTCGTTGTCTCTTGCCACACAACATATGACCGAGAAGTTTCTACGCGCGTGAGCGTTGTTGTAGTCCAAGTCGTTCGCAGGAGTACAGACGCTTATTCACAACGAAAAACCGTTTCGTATCGATTTTGACTCTTGAAAAGATACGATTCTTTACGCCACACGAAATACAACTTCGCTCTATCAGATCACGCAATTGGTTTCCATAAATAAAACCACATTTTGTATTATCGTCATAACACACCCAGAAGATGTCTTGCTTGGTGCGTCATTCTCTATGATGCCCTGCCGTACAAGTAGCTCAAGAGATCATGAAATCGCGGCCGAACAAGTGGACTTTTCGAGCCACACACACAAAATTTCCCGTGAAAGATCATGCAGGTATTCGGACATATCGAAGGGTGATATCAACCAGAATATACTTCACTGCTACGCGCCTTCGGAACACACTTCACTGTTGAGTAACGCCACTATAAGATTTTTCAACAAACAACGTTTGATTGAGTTAACTCGAACAGCGTCGATTTGAGTTGACGCAAAGAGGATACTGGAGTGTCATAGTGAGCTGTACTTTCAAACGGACAAGAAGGCTATCTCACGTCATGGCATCGAGGAAAGTGAAACGCCATCATGTCACGTGATACGTTGCTTCCTATGCATCGACCCGGGATGTTGGTGCGACCAACATCTCATGACCGAATCATTCAAAAGACGATGTTGTTCTTGGGATAGATTTGCGTCTTCCAATAAACGGAAAATGAGGCCGTGAAACAATTTCACACACCGCCTAGCTAGCATCTCTCGTTTTTGAAATGAACGGTAAAGGAGACTCAAGCCGATACACGAACGATGGAGCTGAGAGTATCGTCAACGCTGAACACATTGACAAGGTGCACGTGACAAAGAATGATAACCTCACCCATTTGGCTCTATGAATTGGTCCATGGGCTTGTCAATACATGGTATCGTATCACTCGGCAAAGACAACAGTCGCGGTACAAAACAGTGCGATTCGCAAACGCAGGCACTGCTTTTCAAGAACGAGTGGAGGTGTTTGGTCTCAACGAAAAGCCATTGGAGTTCTGCCCGTGACAAGTAGATGCCTTGGATCGCACCAGGCATTGTCATCCGATCCGGCCACTGTCAGTCTAATAAGTTTGACTTACAACGTGACGCCAAACGGAGATGTCATTGAACAACCAGGCGTTGTGCTGCTCTGTTGCGAATTCTGTGTCTCGTCGATCGGACAACACAGACCATTCGTGGTTTGTATAACTTTGGACTGTTTTGTTTCTTTATTGCATCGCCTAGACCAAAGACCCTATC
>CAKUYF010000202.1 GCA_934702115.1 uncultured Eubacteriales bacterium
AATAACAATAATAATCATAAATTTCAAATATATGATAATTCATTTCAAAATATTCTTTATCAACAAATGAAAGAAAAGAGCTCATTCAAAAAAGAAATAAAGAATTTGTATGGTGAAGTAAAGAAATTACATAGTGCCAAAACTATTTCTCAAACTTTCACGGACGTTTTCAGAAATAATAAACTTTTAACTCTAAATGTAGAAAATTTAGTAAAAAAGAATTTAAGTAAAATTGTATTTCAAAACAGTAGATTATTGAAATTTAATAGTATTTCTGAAAATTTAATTCGTAGTATTTCTTTTAATAAAGATATTATTAGGAATAAACTTTTAAATAAGACTCTATTATATAGGACGTCTAAGGACGAATCTAAAACAGTTTATGATAAAGTAAATTTGACTAAAAATATAATAGAAATTAATAAAAAGCTCTTAAGTAGTGTTAGAAATAAAAATGTCACTGTAGAAGAAGTTAGAAGTGCACTAAAAGAGTCAGGATTTTTAATCAAACCGAAAAATACAAATAGAATTAATCTTAGAACCGTTTCAGAAAATGTATTTAGGGATGTTTCTTATGATGAAGAAACGAGTTTTAACAAGATTGTAAATAAAAATTTGTTCTATCGCATTAAAGAAAAAGAAAATAAAGAAATTCAGAATAAAACGAACTTAAATCATCAAATAGTAAATGTTGATAATAAATTAATTAAAGAAGTTCAGGAAAATAATGTTTTTATAAAAGAATTTAGAAATAAGTATACGATTCATAAAACGTTATTTAAAAATAATGATGAAATTAATAAAGAACTTTTCCAAAGAAATAAATTGCATAAAATTTATTTAGATTTAAATTCTAAAAATATTCGTGAATATTTAAATTTAGATACTAAAGAGAATATATATAATTATAAAAAGCTTTACTCTCAGATAACGAAAAATTTGATTTTCAAGAATAATCTTAAGTTTTTTGAAAATGTAAAACTTAATAATGTAAAGCTTGGAATTAAAGAAAAAGTTGAATATGATTTTATAAATCATAAAGAAAATTTATTAATAAATAAATTTAGTAAAGAATTAGTTAAAAAGATAAGCGAAAAAACCACTTATAATAATGTAGATAAATTTAAGTATTTAGAACATAGAGATGAGAATTTAAGTAAAATAGATTTATTTCAAAAATTTGTTACTCATACTTCACAAGCGGTGTTAAATAAAGTTCAGCTTTTTAAAAATTTAAAAGACGTTCACTACATTCCCCAAAAGGATATAACTCTTAGTAATCAAAAAAAGTTCATAGAAAGTTTAAGGGTTTTTTATTCCCCGGGAAAACCGAAAATTTCACAGCTTACAGATAGTGAAAATTTTAGAGTGACTAAAGTTTTCAGAAAAGATAGACCTCAAGAAATATATGTAGATAAATCTCATATTATTTATAAAAAAAATATTAAGCCTCCTAAAGAAGAAGTAAAGAAACCTGTTAAAGAAGAACCTTTGAAAATCAATGAAGAACCTGACATTATTAT
>CAKUYF010000203.1 GCA_934702115.1 uncultured Eubacteriales bacterium
GTATATGGACATAAAAAACAGGCATCAAGACAGTATATTATTTTTTCGGTTAGGAGACTTTTATGAGATGTTCTTTGAGGATGCAAAATTGGTATCCGAAGAACTGGACTTAACTCTTACTGGTAAAGACTATGGTAGGAACGAACGTGCACCGATGTGCGGAATTCCTTATCATAGTTGTGAAATGTACATTTCAAGGTTAGTATCTAAAGGATATAAGATTGCAATTTGTGATCAAATAGAAGCTGCTAATGATGTTAAAGGATTGGTAAAAAGAGAAGTAGTAAGAGTAATCACTCCGGGAACGGTTATTGAAGGAAGTATGCTTGATGAATCCAAAAATAATTATATATGTTCGATTTACTCTTCAGATTCAATTTCAGGAGTAGGAATTGCATTTTGTGATGTTTCCACAGGGGAACTAAAAGTAACAGAGCTGTTTGGAGATACAGCTGAGCTCATAAGTCAAACTAAAACTGAACTTGGTAAATTTAATCCCCGTGAAATTTTATTTAATTTAAAACCTGAAATAGAAAAATCTTTATCTAAATTCATTAACGAAAAGCTCAACTGCAGTATAGAACAAGTGAAAGAAAAACTAAGTTACGATTACTGCCATATAAGTGTTAAAAAACATTTTAATTATAAAACTTTAAAGGGATCAAAATTTGAAAATAAGATATGTGCAATAAAAAGCATAGCGTATCTTTTAGAGTATTTAAAATCAACTCAAAAAGGCAGTCTAAATAATATTAATGTTCCTATTTTCTATGATAAGCACCAATATATGGGGCTGGATCTCAATACAATAAGAAACCTCGAGCTTTTGGAAACAATGCGCACAAACTCAAAAAAAGGCTCTCTTCTATGGATTATGGATATGACAAAAACAGCAATGGGAAAACGTCTCTTAAGAACCTGGATCGAAAGACCTCTTATTGATAAAACTAAAATACTAAAAAGGCAAGCGGCAGTAGAAGAGTTGGTTAATAATCCTATTCTGAGAGGGAATCTAAAAGAGACTCTTTCCAAGATTCATGATATACAACGATTAATGACTAAAATTTCTTATGCTACTGCCAATGCAAGAGATTTAAAATCGTTTTCTTTTGCTATCGGAAAACTTCCGGAAATCAAAATGTTGCTAAGTCAAACTTCAGCTGATTATTTCAAAAAGATGTATAATATGTTTGATAACTTAAGCGATATACATGCTCTGATAGAAGACGCTATATGTGCTGAACCGGCTGCCACAGTAAAAGAAGGGGGAATTATAAGGGACGGCTACAGTGAAAAAGTTGATTCTTTCAGAAAAGATATAAATGGCGGAAAAGAAACAAGTCGTGAAATTGAAAAGAAAGAACGTAAAAGAACCGGAATATCCAAACTGAAGGTGGACAATAACAAGGTTTTCGGTTATTACATTGAAGTGACTAATTCCTTTAAGCATCTTGTTCCGGCTAATTATGTAAGAAAGCAAACTCTTACAAATTGCGAAAGGTATACAACTGAAGA
>CAKUYF010000204.1 GCA_934702115.1 uncultured Eubacteriales bacterium
GAGCATCACGCATCTGTCCCGTTTTCATTATGTAGTCAACCAATGATGATATTGTGCATTCGGCAGAGGACAACCATTGATTTCGTTTGTTTTCTATCATTTTATAAAACATATCGTTTGACGACTCCTGTTTTTATACTATTCTTCAAACATAATTCCTTTACTTTTCCAAAAGGCGTAAAATTTGCCTATCGAATTATATCCCCACATTGTACCATGTATCTTGTTTTCGCTCATTTGTAAAATTCTCCTGATGATTTTTTCACTTTAAATTGCTATTTTTAAATATAAACGAAGGATTGTGGCGCGGCTTTAATGCCGGATTCTAATAAAGTTTTAGGCTCATCATAAACTTTAATTTTGCCTAATTTATAAGCGTAAGCAATTTCTTTTCCATCAAAATACTCATCGAAGAATTCTTTGCTGATGCCCGATTCTTCCTTTGTAAGTTTCCACAATTCTTCAGGCGAATACATTAAAACGTCTATTATTTCTGCTTCGGCAACAATTCTTTTTACGGGATTAGTCACGTAAATGATGATAGAAGAAATATCTTGTTTTGCCGCAATTTTTCTATATTCGTACTTCTTGATACCTTTAATTATATTTTGTACATGCTCGGGGTTGATGGATATTAATATTTTCTTTTTCATTTTTTACTCCTCCATTCCTAATTTATAAATAGTGTCAAATTGTTCTTTTGTTACGGCCGTAAACGGGCGCGGTCCTGAATACTTATCTAAAATACCGTAGTCTCTTAATTCGTTTAATGTAACCTTATGAGTAAATGGTTTGTAATCTAAAATCTTTACTACGGTAGGATATTTACTATATACAGCTCGGATATCTTTTTCTTTGAAAATAGATTTATCCTTACAAATATTTATGCACTCTTCAACATTTTTAGTTTTTACGACTTCTTGAACAATCGCCATACCAGTAACCACTGAAGAATAATTTTTATACCAGCCATCGCTCATTCTATAAATTAAAACCACATCTCCTGCTTTAGCCTTAATATTATATGCACCCGTTAAGTATATCTTCTCGATTGCATATCTATGAGCAAGTTTATCTTCATATAAATGCATATCTTCGTTCTTCAAAATATTATCAGGAAATAAATCTGTATGATATTCTGCTTTAATCGGAAGAAAGTAATGATTTCGATCTTTTTTCAAAATGGGATAATTGAACTTTGGCGTTTCATCATCTTTATACTGTTTCATATCCTTTACAAGCACTGATTCGCCGTTTGATTTCTTATATCCGTGCTTAACGAAACCCCATTGTTCCATTATACCTTTTAACGCGCAGACTTCTTGTCTTTTATCTTCAAAAAGCGTTACATACGCCTCATCAGCATTCCACTTGACAGCATTCTCAAAAATAATCTTTAAGAAACGTTCTCCCAAGCGGAAGCCTGTCCGTTCAATCTTAAATGTGCCGACTTTTAATCTTCTTTTCGAAGTTAAAATAGGCTCTATATCAGAATAGTTTTC